>JBKOXV010000108.1:0-9616 GCA_046725105.1 bacterium
CGATCTCCTTGGCCCGCTTCGACGGCAGCAGTTGGTGCTCGGTGCGGTCGCCCGACCCGGCGTCGATCGACAGCACGTTCCAGTTCAGCGGCCGGCGCGCCAGCGACGACATCTGGGCGAGCAGCTCGACCTCCTCGGGGCTGAAGCGCCCGAGGCAACCCTGCACGATCGCTTCGAGCTGCGTGCCGGGATGCTCGCCGACCACGCGGCAGAGCGTCAGCAACTCCTCCTCCGACGCGAACCGGCTCGGCACCGGCACGCCGTCACCGTCCTGGTGCGTGGACGAGCGGCTCGTCGACAGCCCCATCCCCCCGGCCGACAGCGACTCGTGGAGGATGCGGACCATCGAGCGCACCTCGTCGTCCGTGGCCTCGCGCTCGCTCGCGTCCGACCCCATGACGTAGCGGCGCAGCGCGCAGTGGCCCACCAGGAACCCGGCGTTGACCGAAATGCGCCCGTCGAGCCCCGACAGGTACTCGCCAAAGCTCTGCCAACCCCACGTGACGCCGTCCTGCAAGGCCACCAGAGGCATGCCTTCGACCTGCGCCATCATGCGGCGCGTGAAGTCGGCGTCCCGCTCGTTCAGCGGGGCGAGGGTGAACCCGCAGTTGCCGCCGACCACGCTCGTGACGCCGTGCCAGCTCGACGGCGTGGCCATCGGGTCCCAGTAGAGCTGGGCGTCGTAGTGGGTGTGGGGATCGACGAAACCCGGCGCCACGACGAGGTCGGTGGCGTCGATCGTGCGGGTCGCATCCTCGTCGACGTCGCCCACGGCGACGATGCGCCCGTCCCGGAAGCCGACCGAGCCCTGGCGCGGGGCGGCTCCTGTGCCGTCGACGAGCGTTCCTCCGGTGATCTTGAGATGGATCATGCTTCCCAGATTCTCAGGGTGGAGGCATGGCCGTCCACGCCGGCGTGCTCGCCGTCTGCAACGGCCGGCGCTCGGGTCGCAGTCCGGTCAGCCACGGAACCGTCGATGTCGCCGACGGCGAGGCGGTCCAGGTCACCGTCTTCCAACAAGAGACCAGCCTTCACTGACGCTCCCTTTCCACGCGGAGCGAGGCGAGCGGCCTCAGAGGACGGTACGGCCCTCGAAGCCCGAGACGTCCTTCGGGAACTCGCGGATGATGCTGTCCTGCGTCCACGACGCCACCAGCGTCCCGTCCTCGCGGAAGGCGTCGCCGCGCCCGAAGCCGCGGCCGTTGCCGGCGTACGGGCTCGTGATCTCGAGCAGGTGCCAGTCGCTCGAACGACTCGGCTCATGGAACGTGACGGTGTGGGTCATGATGCCCGTCGAGATGCTCCCGTGCGCGGATGACGTGCCGACGCCGGCGTGAGGCAGCATTGCGGTGGCGATGTTCGGACCGGCGCTCTCGAACGCGATGAACGCCTTGGCGTGGAGCGGGTCTGGGCCGCCGTCGGCCATGCGCGCCCAGATCAGTAGGAGCGGCGGAGCGACGGTGCCGCCGCTGATCGGGTCGGCTCCGCCGACGATGCGCTGCTCCCGGCCGCCGAGCGTGAGCGCGTCGTCACCCATGCGGTAGCCGTCGTAGGGCACCGCGTCGTCCGGCCCGGGGACGTCGGGGAACGGCCGGGAGTGGCGGATGACGTCGGGCTCCGGGGCGTGCAGTAGCACCAGCGCCCGCGCGCACAACCGCTCGTCCTGGCGCGCCGTCACGACGGCGGTGGAGAAGGCCCGGCCTCCGTGCATCTGCTCCACGTCGATCAGGTACGGCTCGCGCCGCACCGCCGGCCGGCCGATCAGTGCCTGCACCGACTTGACCGTCTTGGCGGGGTCGACGGTGGCACCGGCCAGCAACATCTGGGCCACGAACTGGCCGCCGAACACGACGTCGCCTTCACCGACATCGGCCAGGCTCCGGGCACGAAACGTCCCCTCGCCGCACCGTTCGAGCTGGAACGCTTCGTTGAGGTGGGCGACCATCTCCATCGGGATCCTCCGTTCGTGCCGGGTCGCGGTGGACGAGCCCGACGCGGAGCCGGTCGTCGCCGGGGCGGCAGGCTCGCACCGGCTGCGTCGAGGAGTCAACCACGCCGGCCGGGTCGGTTGACCGTGGTCCGGACCACCCCGCACCCTGGAGGGGTTTTGTCCTCGTCAATCGAAACGCCTTACAGGCTGGATCGCAATGGCGCAGAGCGTTGGTTTGCTGAATATTCGCCCGGCAGCCGTCGCACGGTGCGCGACCGTTATTCGCCGCCGTCGAGCTCGATCGTCTGCACTCATCGCAGCATCGGGCACCACGACGCACGGACAAGCCGCGACCCCGGTGGAACCCACCCGGGTCGCGTACCACACCCGAGCTCACGGGTTGTCCGGCCGCTCGAGCGCGCCTCGTCGTCAGGGGATCTTGCAGGAGGCCGGCCGATCCGCGGCCGGCGGCGGCGCCCTCGCCAGCCCGGGCGGCCGTCCGACCGCATCAACGCCGCGCAACGGGTTCTCAGTGTCAGGCGGGGGCCGGGGGCCGAAGTATCGGGCGGGTACCGGGCCCTGACACATCACACCCATGCCATCACACCCGGCCTCCAGTCGGGCGGTGATGGACGGCAGCCCATCCAGAGCTATCTCCGGTGCGTGACGGCGCCGGCGCCCGCTAGCCGATCCCTGTTCTCGGCTGATGATCGGGTCAGGCGGCCCGCCTCGACGAGCGGAGGTAGGCAGCGAGGTGGTTGGCGAGCTCGACGGCATCGCGCTCGAGGCCATAGACGAACGACGAACTGCGGCGCCGCAAGAACGGCAGGCCCAACACGTACATCCCCGGGTGTTCCATGACGCCACCGTCGTGGGCGATGCGGCCGCGGCCATCGAGGAGAACGGGATCGAGCCACGAGTACTGGGGCCGGTAGCCGGTCGCCCAGATCACGGATTGGACGTCTTGCCACGGGATGTCGTTGACGGAGGTGGGGATCCGCGTCGGTTCAGGACGCTCCGGGTCGGCCACGTCGTCACCGAGGCCTGTGGCTGCCGCGTAGGCGTCGATCCGGTCGAGAAGACGGTCCTGCTTGAGGTCGGCGCTGCGCAGGTGGTTCGCGAGTGAGCCGGAGAACTGGGCCTTCCGATCTGTCGTTGCTACGAGCCGGCCGACGAGCCGGACGCCGGCAAGCTGCAGCTCGTGCAGGCCAAGGGGACGTCGTTCGGGCGTTCCGACGAGTTGGGCCGAAGGGAGCCGGCGGGCTCGCGCCAGGTCCTCGACGTCGGTGTAGGGCTCGTCGAGCAGTCCGAGGGCGTCCATCCACCAATGTATGTCGCGGCCTCGATAGGTGCGTGGCAGTCGAACGTGGTCTCCCACGGCGATGGTCACGTCGCGGCCGCTGCGTCGGAGCTCATCGGCGATCTGAACACCCGACGCCGACGCGCCGACGACAAGAACGCTCCCGCCCAGCTCGTCGGGTCGGCGGTAGTGCAGGGTGTGTACCTGCTGCACGCTGTCGGGAATGTGGGCGGAGACGGCCGGCACTGCGGGTGTCGCGTTGGCGCCGGTGGCGACCACGAGCGTGCTGGTATCGATCTCGCCACGGTCTGTCTCTACGGTGAGGCCGAGGGGTCCCCGGCGCACGCCGGTCACCGTGGTGTGGGTCAGCACCGGGGCGTCGAACGATCGGCCATAGCGCTCGATGATGTGGGCGAGCTCGGAGGCGCTCATGTATCCGTCCGGATCGTCGCCGTCGTAACGGAACCCGGGCAGGCGGGTCATCCAGTTGGGCGTGAGCAGACGAAGCGAATCCCAGCGTTCCGTCCTCCACGAGCTCGCCACTTCGTCGCGCTCCAGGACGACGTGGTCGATTGCCCGATCGGTGAGACAACGGCTCATGGCCAGACCGGCCTGGCCGCCGCCGATGACGGCTGCTGTCGTACGCATGGGATTCGCCTCGTGGTGCTCGACGGCCCCGGTTCAGTCCAGCTCGACGGAGACGTTCGTTGGGTTGGTCACGATGTCGTAGACGGCCGACCGCTTCTGCGACTGGGCGACGATCGCTTCCAGCTCGGCTCGGGGCGCGTCGGCGTCGATCTGGTAGCGGACTCGGATGCCGCTGTAGCCGTTGCGCACGTCGGGGTCGATGCCGAGGATGCCCTGGATGTCCATGTCGCCCTCGAGGGAGGCGACGACTGAGCGCAGCGGCACGCCCCGACGGGTGGCGACGGCGGCCACACCGGCGGTGAGGCACCCGGCGAGGGCGGCGAGCACCATTTCGGCCGGCGTGGCGCCGTTGTCCTCCGATGCGAACACTTCGGGGTGATCACCGTCGAACACGAACGACTGGCGATGGGCGTGCTCGGCGCCCAGGCCGGCGAAATCGTGGACGGTCGTGCGGCTGTGGGTGCCCTTGACCCATTCGCACCGGGCTCGCCACTGGAACTGGGCGGCTTCCGGCATGGCGGTCAGCGCGTCGCGGGCGCCGAGCAGAGCTTCGACGTTGACTCCGTTGTCGACGGGAGCTTTGGGGCTGTCGGTGAGGGTCATGATCTGGTCTCCTCGTAGATGGCTCTTGGCGGGACGATCGTCCGCGCCGGTGGGCGTTGGGGTGCCGTCACGATGAGCCACCAGCCCCCCGAAGGCTTGGAGGATCCGTGGAGGTCTCCGGGAGATCGGGCCGCCCGGGCTTGCCGCCGTTTCTCCACCAGCTCTCCAGGCGGCCTCCAAGCACTCGGTCGACGCCGTCCGTAGGTTCGGTTCCATGTCCACGGCAACTCTGATCACGACCTGCGACGTCGATGCGTACCGCGCCCGGCGCACCCGACGCCTGGCGCCTGCTTACTGGCGCGGATTGCCCGCATCGGTGTGGGAGTCCGCCCTGCGCCGCGGTCCCGCTACTGGCAGCTCCGCGACGACGCGTCCAGTCGCGTTCCGCTCGCACTGACGAACCGAGAAGCCGCTCGGCCCCCCGAGCGCTCGTCTCCCCACCGAAGGGACCACCCGATGTCGCGCCTACACCGTTCCGACCACTACGACGCGGTGATCGTCGGCGCACGGGCTGGCGGCGCCGAACTGGCCGCGTCCATGACCGACGAGGTCGAGACTCTCGCCTCGCTCGACCAGGCCGATCTGGCGATCGTCGGCCGATGATGACTCGCTGCTCCCCGGGGTTCGGTCGTGGCCGCCTTCGACACCCTCCTCGCCGATGACGCCTCACCAGTTGGAGCTCGTCGGCGGAACGGTGTCCGACCTCGAGGCCCATCGCGACGAGTTCGCGACGAGGTTCTACGATCGGCTCTTCGCCTTGGCGCCCGAAACCCGTGTGCTGTTTCCCGACGACATGACCGAGCAGCGCCGAAACTTCGTCGACGAGGTTTCGTTCGCAGCGGCGGCCGTCGCCGATCTTCCCGCCTTCGTGGAGCGGGCCCGTGATCTGGGCGCCAGACACCATCGGTACGGGGTCCGGCCTGACCACTACGAGGTGGCAGAGCAGGCACTCCTCGGCGCCCTCGCCGACGTGCTGGGTCCTGCCTGGAGCCCTGCCACCGTGCTCGCCTGGCAACGTTTGTACCGCCTCCTGGCCGAGACGATGCTGGAAGGGTCGGCCGGCCCGTCCTTCGGCTCGTCGGCGTGATCGGCTTCGACTCGTGCGACGCCCGCGGCGCGGCGGCCTCTCAGCGGGGGTGGCTCGACGTCGCCACGGTGCCATCGAGCAACGGCGTCGAGACTTCGTCGGGCAAGGCGGCGCGCAGACGCGCCACCTGTCTCCGGGCTACGAGCACACCCCGCTCGTCCCCCTGACGGGCCAGCCAGTCGGCCTGCTCGGTCGCCGCCTCGGCGGCGAGGAGTGGCGACCCGCAGCGCTCGAACGTCGCCGCCGCCTCGCCGAGCATCGCGGCGTCGGCCGTGGCCGCGCCGGCGGCATAGGTGGCACGAGCTCGGACGAGAGGCCCTTCGACGACGTCCGCCAACCAGCCGAGCCGGTCGGTGACCGCGCCTGGATCGCCGAGCCGGGCAATGTCATGGAGCAGAGCGGCTTCGAAGGCGAATTTGCCCAGCCGGGCGGCGTCGGCCGCGGCGATGTGGAGCTTTTCTCGCGCGACTGCCAGCCCGTCGATCTCGGCGGCCAACCAGGCGTGGGCGCGGTCGATGTCGGTGTGGAACAAGCCCCGCGCCCCGTCCTCCAGCTCGGCCACCCGGGCGAGGTCTTCCGCCGCTCGACGCCGGTCCCCCAGGAGCAGGCGCGCCCTGGCCACGAGCGCCAGAGCCCATCGCTCCGATGCGCCCTGCCCGAGCGAGCGTGACACCCCGACCAGCGGGACGAGGGTCTTCTTCACGGCGGCGGCCCGCCCGGCCTCGAGGTGGAGACGAGCCTCCCCGAGGGCGATCCAATTCATGGTCGTCGGCTCGGGCCGCCGAGGAGGTGACCGCCGCGCGGCGTCGGCCGCGTCGTCGAGCCGGCCCAGCTCCCCGAGCGCCAGCACGTCGATGAAGAAGAGCAGCGACCGGCCCGGCCGGTGAAGCTCGACCGGGAGCGACTGATGGAGGGCGCGGCCCTCGTCGACCAGCTCGAGAGCCTCGGATTGTCGCCCGGCGGCGGCGAGAGCCAGCGCCCGCCCCCGGAGCAGCTCGAGACGGGCGAGATGAGGCATCGGACCGACCGCGTCGTCCGAGCGCGCGATGGCTTCGCTCACGAGACCGGCCATGGCGAGGAGCAGGACGCGAAAGCACTCCAAGCCTCGGCGAGGCGCTGGTTCCGAGAGCCCGTCGAGAGCATGGTTCAGCAGGGTGACGCCTTCGAGGAACTGACCTCGTCCGAAGAACAGGTTGGTGGTACGCCGCCGTACGACCTGGGCTCGCACTGGGTCGTCGAGTTCGGCGTTGTCGATCGACGCCAAGAGCTCCTCGACGGCATCGGTCTCGCCGCGCCGGAACTTCAGCTCGGCGATCAGCTGGACGAGCTCCGGCGTCCGGTCGGCGGAGTCGGCTCGAGCGAGGATGCGCTCGGCCATGGCGTCGTCACCGTCGATCAACGCGAGGCGGGCGGCTTCGGCGAGGAGGGCGGTCTCGACGCGACCTCCAGCCTCCAATCGCCACGCCACGACCCGGATCTGGTCGGTGGGTCCGGGCGTGCCGAACGCCGTGACCGCATCGGCCAAAGTGCGCCGCAGGCGACGGCCCCGGATCGTCGGTAGCTGGCTGCGAAGGACCTCAGCGAACAACGGGTGCGCCAGCGCGACGTCGGTCGTCCGGTCGGCTTCGACGGCCTCGATCAGCCCACGCCGCTCGAGCCGCTCGAGAATGGCTTCGTCGACGACGCTGGCCAGCACGCCGAGGGAAAGCTCCCCGGCGACCGCTAGCAGCTCCACGGCGTCGCGTTCGGCGTCGCTCAGGCCGGCCAATCGCTCCTCGACGAGCAGCTCGAGCGTCGGCGAGGCGTGGGCGAGCGTGCGGTCGAGCTGCCAGACGCCGTCGCGGTCGACCAGATAGCCCTCGTCCCAGGCCGACTCGACGAGCTGGCGCAGCACGCCGGGATTGCCCATCGACGCCTCGACGAGTTGGGCCAGGCTCGTGTCTTCCATCGGGCCGCCGACCAACCGGTACAGCAGCGCCTCGACAGTGTCCGGGCCGAGTGTGCCCACCTCGAGCGAGCGGAGGTGGCCGTCCTTGACAAGGAGCATCACCGCATCCTCGGCGCTGTCCGGCGTTCGCAGCGTCGCCGTGACGAAGACGGTTCGCGAATGGACGAGGGACACCAGCAAAGCCCGGGAGAGGTCGTCGAGCTGATCGACGTCGTCGACCAGCACCAACGCCCGGCTGCCCCTCGTGACACGCTCGACGGCAGTGCGGGCCCGGTGGAAAAGGGTCGCGCGGTCCAGCTCACCTTCCGGTCCGGTCGCACGAACGACGTCGCCAGGCAGCAGATGCGCCAGCGCCGCGAGGGGCAGTGGCTTCGTCTCGGGATGGCCCGCCACCCGGGCCACCGGCACGCCGGCTTGCTGCGCCAGGCGGACGCATTCGTCCGCGAGCCGCGTCTTGCCAACGCCAGCTGGGCCAGTGAGCAACACGCCCCCTGTCTCGCCGTCGCGGAAGGCCTCGGCGATGCTCTCAAGCTCCCGAGCGCGTCCGAGCAGCGGCCAAGCTCGGCTCACCATCGAGGCACTCGGCGCCTCATGAGCTTCGATCGCCTGTCCACTTGCGAACTGAGGAACCGGCACGGCCGGTGCGACGCCGGCCTTCTCTGCCGGGCCGGCCTCCGTGCGGACGGCGGCGATGAATTGGTAACCGCGCCCGTGCACCGTGCGGATCACGTGCTGGCTCTGGCCCGTGTCCCCGACGGCCCGGCGAGCCGACTTGATGCGGCTCGTGAGCGCCGATTCGCTCACGAACCGATCACCCCACACGTTGTCGAGCAGCTCCTCCTTCGTGACGAGGCGGTCGCGGTTGACGACGAGATAGGCCAGCACATCGAACACTTGCGGTTCCACGGGAGTGGGTACCCCGCCGTCGCGGAGCTCGTAGCGGTCGGTGTCGAGTTCAAGAGCGCCGAACCGGTAGATCATGTCCCCTCGTAACGGCTTGACCGACGGCGCCTCAATGATGGACCTGCTGCTGTGGTCGTTGCGGTCGAGACGAGGCGGGCCGGTCGGGCCAAGATCTCGCCGACGCTTGCCTCAGGATCGCTCCGACCAGTTCTGTCAGCATGCCACGGGCGGGTGAAGAGCTCAATGCGTGCGCGGCGCGTCAACATCTACGCCCATGACACGGCAGGCGCCGACCGCGACGCCGCCAACCTCCTCGCCGAAACCCCTCACCTCGGACACCGACCCAGCCGGACCCGTTTCCGACACTTCAGCGGAGACCGGACGGCGCCTCGCACCCTCCCCGCCTGATCCCTCGTTGCTCCTCCTCGAAAGAGTGCGGGACCATTGCTTCATGGTCGAGCTCTCGCAGGAACCACGACGACCCGATGACACACGACATTCTTTCCGACACGCATCATCACCGGTCGCTGACATGACGAGGAGGTCATGACGGTGGAGCTCGGGATCTGCCCGTCCAGCCTGTTGATCGATCCGATGGCGCCCACAGTGACGGAGGTGCGCGAAGCAGTCGCGGCCGCAGCGGCGGCCGGTTTCACGCATGCGTCGTTCTGGTCGTGGCATCTCGACCTGCTCGGCGACGGCCGCGGTCTGGCCGCGGCGCGCCGGGAAGTCGAAGCCACCGGCCTGCGGATCAGCACGGTCGAGGCGGCCACGGCCTGGGCCGGGGCGGACGAGGACGCGGCTCGCGCCGAACGGGAGCAGTTCTCAGCCGTGCTGGCCGAGACCGGTGCCGGGCTCGTGCTGGCCGTGGCTCTGAGCACGGAGCTCGCCGACGCCGCCCGGGTACAGGCGAACCTGGCGTCGCTCGTCGACATGACCGTCTCCAGCGGCGCCACAGTCTGTGTCGAGCATCTCCCCTGGACGGCCATCCCCGACCTCGCCTCGGCGTGGCGGCTGATCGAGCCGCTCGGACCGGCGGCCGGACTCACACTCGACAGCTGGCACTGGCAGCGCCAGCCGGGCGGCCCAGACCCCGGACTGCTCCGTACCGTTCCGGCGGCGCGACTCACGCTCGTGCAGCTGAGCGACGCCTCGCACGACCCGCTAGACGACATCCTCGCCGAAACCATGTCCGGG
>JBKOXV010000177.1:0-11904 GCA_046725105.1 bacterium
CTGCTCGTCCGTACCCCAGTGCAGCAGCGTGTTGCCGAGCATCTGGATGCCGAACACGTCGTTCGGCCCGCCCGACGGGACCCCAGCCTTGGTGAACTCCTCGGCCACGATGACCTGCTCGAGCGGCGTCATCCCGCCACCGCCGTACTTCTTCGGCCAGCCGAGGGCGAGCATCCCGTTCTCGTAGAGCGTGTGGCGCCAGTCGGTGGTGAAACGGGCGACGCCGTCGTGGTCGAGCTGGCCGATCCCCCGCCAGTCGGCCGGAAGGTGCTCGGCCAGGAAGGCCTGCACCTTCTCGCGAAAGGCCTCGGCCTCGGCCGTGTACGTGGGCCGCATGCCGCCGAGGCTATCCGCCCACGATCTTGTGCGCGCAGCGGCGGCGTCCGGCTTTGCCGTGCGCCGCCGGGCCGCCCGAGAACCGATTGTCGAGCTAAGCGAGTAGGAGCCGGCGGAAGCGAAGCGGACGACGGCGACGCAGACTCAGTAGTGGGTCCACACCTCCGAGCCCATGGGCATGAGGCCCGAGGCCCATACGTAGTCCATGAAGGTGGTGGTGACCCGGACACAGCCGTGCGACGCCGGGACGCTCGGGATCCGCGGGGCGCCGTGGATGGCCACGCCGCCGGTGAAGTACTTGGGCCGGTACAGCTCGCCGAGCTGGCCCGGCTCCCAGCCGTCGGAGAACTCCCGGTACACCCGGAAGTGGCCGACCGGCGTGATGGCCGTGCCCGAGATGCGCCCACCGTCCTTCTGGTTGGGCTCGTCGTAGAAGGCGCCGCTGCCGGTGGACGTGTTGATGGTGTAGATCGTCTGGCCGCCACGGATCACGAACAGGAGCTGCTTGGCGAGGTCGACCTCCATGCGATCGCCCGACGTCGACTGGCCGGTCGCCTTGAGTCCGTCCATGTTGAGCGCCAGCGCGGTGAGCTCGTCGACCTGGCCGGTGAACGGCAGTCCGACGTACTTCTGGAAGGCCAGCACCGCTTGCGACGTCACCGACCCGAAGACGCCGTCGTAGTCGGGCACCCAGAACCCGAGGGCGTCGAGGCGCTCCTGGATCGCCGAGATGATCTCCGGCGGCGTACCCCGGGTGACGGCCGTCAGCGGCCATTTGGGCGGGAGAGCCAGCTGGTTGGTGAGCGCCGGAGAGGGCGAGCCCGACGCCACGCAGCCGTCGGCGAGAGCGACGTCACCGCTGCCGTCGAACCAGCCGGCGACGTCGATGAGCACGTCGGCCGTCCCGGCGAAGTTGAACACCGACACCCGCCCGTCGGCTCCGATGCCCGTGGTCACCATGTTCGGGACCGTGCCCACGAGGGCGTTGAGGTTGGACGCCGTCGGCTGCGGCGTTCCCGACGGCCACACCGTGAGGTACGTGCTCGCCGTCGGATTGACGACGGTGACGTTGAGGGCGACGGCGCCGGCGCTGCCCGCCGGCACGCCCGCCAGTCCCGTGACAGCCACCTGGCGCGTCTCGCCCGGTCCGAGCCGCACGCCGCACTGGCCGCCGCGCGTATCGGCGATGCGGGTCGGCGTGACGGCGTGGAAGCCACCCGTGTACCAGCCGGCGACGTCGACGACGAGGTCGGCGGTGCCGGTGTAGTTGAACAGCGAGACGCGCCCGCCCGTGCCGAGGCCGACCGTCACCATGTTCGGCACCGTCTGGCCCGGGACGACGTTCAGGTTCGACGCCGTCGGCATGGTGGCACCCGACGGCCACGCCGTGACGTAGGTCGACGCCGACGCGTTCACGACCGTCACGTTGGCCACGACCGCGGTCGCGCCGGCGGGTACGCCGGCGGCCGCCAGGTCGATGTCGCGGCTCTCGCCGGCCTGGAACGTGGGGCCGCCGAGGCCGCTTCGGGTGTCGACCACGCGCACCGGCACGACGGGTGCGAACCCGTCCGCGTACCAGCCGGTGACGTCCACCACCACGTGGGCGTCGCCGAGGAAGTTGTACAGGTCGATCTGGCCGCCCGCGCCGAGCCCGACGGTGACCATGTTGGCCACCGTCTGGCCGGCGATGACGTTCACATTGGACGCGGTGGGCTGCGGCGCGCCGGCCGGCCACACCGTGAGATAGGTGGCCGCCGTCGGTTCGGTGACGGTGAGGTTGAGGGCCACGGCCACGGCGTCGGGGGGAACGTCGGCCTGGCCCGCCACCTGCAGGGCGCGGGTCTCGCCGGCGCCGAGGGGCGAGGCCGTGGTGCCGGCGCCGGAGCGGGTGTCCATGATGCGCGCCGGGGCGATGGCCTGGAACGACGGTCCCGGCGCGGCCGCCGCCACTCCGGCCGTTGCCGTGGGCGCCACCACCGCGACGAGCGGCACCAGCATCCCCGCCGCGGCGCCGCCCAGCCACCGCACGATGCGTCCACCCGACATGACTGTCTCCTGTCGCCGACCCGACGGACCCGAGGACCCTACCGGCCGGCCTCCAGGGCCAGGGAAGCCGCGGCGAAACCCCATCCCGACGGCGAGAGGGGCCCGGCTGCCCTTAACCTGTGCCTTCCATGACGGCCCAGGTGACGGGTGAGGCCCCCGCGACGACCTTCTCCGACCTCTTCAACACGATCGCGGCCAACATCGAGATCGTGATCCAGGGCAAGCCCGAGGTCGTCGAACTGGCCCTGGTCTGCCTCCTTGCCGAAGGTCACCTGCTCATCGAAGACGTGCCCGGCGTGGGCAAGACCAGCCTCGCCAAGGCCCTGGCGGCCTCCATCGACTCGACGTGGAAGCGCGTCCAGTTCACTCCCGACCTACTTCCGTCCGACGTCGTGGGCGTCACCGTGTGGAACCGCGGCCGTGACGTGTTCGAGTTCCGGCCCGGGCCGGTCTTCGCCAACATCGTCCTGGGCGACGAGATCAACCGGGCCTCACCGAAGACGCAGTCCGCCCTGCTCGAGGCGATGGAGGAGCGCCAGGTCACCGTGGACGGCACCACGTATCAACTGGCCCGGCCCTTCATGGTGATGGCCACGCAGAACCCCATCGAGCACGAGGGCACCTATCCCCTGCCCGAGAGCCAGCTCGATCGGTTCCTCATGCGCCTGTCGGTCGGCTACCCCAGCCGGCAGTCGGAGCTGGAGATCCTCGACACCCACGGCAGCGGCGGCACCATGGCCGACGTCCACCCGGTAGCCACCGCCGCACAGATCCAGAGCCTGGTCGACTCGGTGAAGGCCGTTCACGTGGCGCCGGCACTGAAGCACTACCTCGTCGATGTGGCTGACGCCACTCGCCGGCATCCCAACGTCGCCCTGGGCATGTCGCCGCGGGCCACGCTGGCCCTCCAGCGAGCCGCTCGCGCCCGCGCCGCCGCCGCCGGGCGCACCTACGCAATCCCCGACGACATCAAGGCCCTCGCCGATCCGGTGCTCTCGCACCGGCTGGTGCTGTCGTCCGACGCCCAGCTGCAGGGCATCAGTGCCGGCAAGGTCGTCGCCGACGTGCTGGGTGCCGTCCCCGTCCCCACGGGTCGGTAACCGTGCTCACCCGCCAAGGGTGGATCGTGATCCTCGTTGCGATCGGCGTGCTCGTGGCGGCGCGCGCCTTCGGCATCATCGAGCTGTACGTCGTCGGGACGGTGCTCGTCCTCCTCCCACTGGTGGCGCTGGTCTACGTGCGAGCCGCTCGCGTCCGCCTTCGCGTTGCCCGCAGTCTCTCGCCCACCCGCGTCCACGCCGGCGACGCCACCCGGGTCGAGCTGGGCGCCACCAACCTCGGCACCCGTCGCACGCCCGTGCTCCAGTTGCGCGACCCGGTGGGCGGCACCCGGGGGGCGCTGCTGCACCTGGCCCCGCTGAAGCCGGGGGAATCGGCGCGCGCCGCGTACCGCCTGCCCACGACGCGGCGGGGCATCATCGCCGTGGGGCCTCTCGGTCTCGAGGTCGGCGATCCCTTCGGTCTGGCCGTGCAGGCGGCGGAGGCCGCTCCCATCCTCGAGCTCACCGTGTACCCACGCGTCGACCCGGTGGCGGCACCGAAGGAGGGCGGCGACCGCGACCCGCACGGCGCGGCGTCCAACCTGAACGTGCTCGGTCAGCAGGGCGACGACTTCTACGCCCTGCGCGAGTACGTGGTGGGCGACGACCTGCGCCGGGTGCACTGGCCGTCGACGGCCCGGCGCGACGAGCTGATGGTGCGCCACGAAGAGATGCCGTGGCAGGACCGCACCACCGTGGTGCTCGACGTGCGACGGGCCTCGCACACGGCGGCGTCGCTCGAACGGGCGGTGTCGGCGGCAGCCAGCGTCATCACGGCAACGGCACGCGAGCAGCATCTCACCCGCTTCCTCGCCAGCGACGGCGTCGACTCGAACCTCGGCGCCGGCATGGTGCACAACGAGGCCATCCTCGAGTACCTCGCCCGGCTCGAGGTCGTCGGGCACGGGTCGCTGCGCCAGATCCTCGACACGCTCACCCGCTCGCCCCAAGGCGGGGTGCTCGTGGCCGTGCTCGGTCGGGCCACCCCCGGTGAGCTCGACACGCTGACACGCCTGCACCGCACCTTCCGCACCGTGATCGCCGTGGTGTGCGAACCGCCGATGCCGGCGCCCACGGCGCTCCAAGCCCGGCTCATCCGCGTCGACGCGTCGCGCGACGGAACCTTCGCGCCGGCGTGGAGCACGATGGTGCGGTCCAACCGCACCGAGATCCTCGCATGACGACGACCTTCAAGCCCCGCGTGGGCGGCATCGGCAGCGGCCGGGCCGCCAGCGACGCCCAGATGGCCGCCGAGGCCGCCCTCGTCGCCCTCAGCCTGGCCACCGCCTTCGGCTTCTGCCGCCTCTTCACCGGCTGGTCCTGGCTGCCCACCCTCGTGCTGGCGGCGGTGGCGTCGCACCTCCTCGCCATCTTCTGCCGGCGCCAGGGCGTCGGCCTGGCCATGTCGGCTCTGGCATCGCTGGTGGGGCTGGTCTTGTTCACCAGCGTGGTCTTCTACCGCGACACCAGCGCCTTCGGGCTCCCGACCCGAGCGTCGTGGCACGTGATGACGGGCGACCTGTCGTCGGCGTGGCACGAATTCGGGACCGCCATCGCCCTCGTCGAGCCGCACACCGGCTTCGTGGTGGCGGCGGCAGCGGCCCTGTGGCTGGCGGCGTTCCTGTCGGACGGCTTCGCCTTCCGCGCCGGCGCCGGCCCGGAGATGTTGGTGGCCCCCGGCATCATCTTCGTGTTCTGCTCGGCCCTGGCCGCCGAACGGTTCCGGCTGCTGTGCACGGCGCTGTGGCTGGGGTGCGCCATCCTCGCCTACGCCCTTCATCGCAGCTTGCTCCAAGACGACAGCAGCGGCTGGCTCACCACCCATCGCCGCGGCACCATCGCCGCCGCCACGCGGATCGGCGCCGTCCTCGGCGTCGGCGCCATCGCCGTCGGTCTCGTCGTGGGGCCGGTCCTGCCCGGCGCCACCGACGACCCCATCATCAACACCCGCAACCCCCGCTCCGGGACGCGCCAGACGATCAGCCCCCTGGTCGACATCCAGGGGCGCATCGCCTCGCAGAGCGAGGTCGAGGTGTTCACCGTCCGGAGCCCGGCGCCGTCGTACTGGCGCCTCACCGCCCTCGACCAGTTCGACGGGCGCATCTGGTCGTCGGCGCGCACGTACCGGGACGCGTCGGGGCGCCTCGGCGGCGGCATCAATCCCGACGTCGCCACCGACGTCGACCAGGAGTTCACGATCGACGGGCTCGACTCGCTGTGGTACCCGGCTGCTTACTCACCGAGTCGCATCTCGATCAGCGGCGACGTCCGGTACGACCCGGAGACGTCGAGCATCGTCACCCGGTCGGGGAACACGCAGAAGGGCCAGACCTACACCGTCGAGTCGGCCGTTCCCAACGTGACGCCGGAGGAGCTGCGCGCCGTCACCCAGTCGGCGCCGGCCAACATCCAGACCCACTACACGGAGCTGCCCGCCAACTTCCCGCCCGACCTCACCCGCATCGCCACCGAGATCACCGCCGGCTCGCCCACCGAGTACGACCGGGCCCTGGCCCTGCAGGAGTGGTTCCGGAAGTACTTCGTCTACGACCTCAACGTCGAGCACGGCCACGGCATCGGCGCCATCGAGGCCTTCCTGCAGCAGAAGAAGGGGTACTGCGAGCAGTTCTCCGGCACCTTCGCCGCCTTCGCCCGGGCCCTCGGCATGCCGGCGCGCGTGGCGGTGGGCTTCACGCCGGGCACGCTGCTCGGCGACGGCCTGTACCACGTGCAGGGGAAGCACGCCCACGCCTGGCCCGAGGTGTACTTCAGCGGGATCGGATGGGTTCCCTTCGAGCCGACCCCCACCCGGGGCGCGCCCGGCAACGAGGGTTGGACGGGTGTCCCGGCTCAGCAGGTCGACCAACCGCCGGCCACCGTCGCCCCGAGCACCACGGTGGCCACTGGCGCCAGCGGGGCGACCGTCGCACAGAGCCCCCCGCCCGGCGAGGACGAAAACTTCATCGGCGGCATCTCCCTCGGCGACCTGGGCGGGTCGAGCGTCTCGCCGCAATCGTCGAGCCGGCCGTGGTACGTGACGGCCGGGCTGGTCGTGCTGGCCCTGGCCCTGCTGGCCGTGGCGTGGTTGTTGGTCGTTCCCCGCTTGGTGCGGCTGCGATGGACCCGGCGGCGGCGGGCCGCCGAGAGCCACTCCGACGAGGTGCTGGTGTCCTGGCACGAGACCGAGGCGGCCCTGGCCCGAGCCGGCGTGGCGGCGATCCCGAGCGAGACGCCGCAGGAGTTCGCCTCGCGGGCCTCCCGGGCCGCGCGGCTCGACGCCGACATGCTCGACCGTATGGCGGGCCACGTCACGGTGGCGGCCTACTCCGGGCAGGACGTCGATTCCGACGTGGTGAGCGAGGCCGCCGACATCCGCGACACGATCCATCACACCATCACGGCCCGGGCCGACCTCAAGACCCGTCTGCGGTGGCGGGCCGACCCCCGCCCGCTGCTCTCCCCGCTCCCGGGCGACCACGAGCGCCGCCGCCACCTGGAGCTGGTGAACTCGGAGTAACCGCTTGGGTTTCGCGCTTGTTTGACCACGCCAGACGTGGTTGAACAAGCGTGAAACGAGGAGGCGGGCGTTACTCCTCGCGCTTGAAGCGGTTGCGCATGCGTTCTCCGGCCCCACCGAAGGTGTCGCGGAGGCGGCCGGAACGGAAGCTGCGCGTCATCTGATCGAGCCCGGCCCGGCCCATGGCGCGGGCGTTCTTCTCGATGATGAAGGCGGCCGCCAGCATCACCAGGAAGCCGACGAAGGCCAGCGCGAAATGGATGTGCAGCGTGGCGACCAGGAACACCAGGCCGAGCACGAGCATGAGCGCCGCCCACTTGATGCGGCGGAAGGCATGGCGGTACAGGGTGCTCTGGCTGACGCTCTGCGCGAAGGCGGGATCGCTCTCGTAGAACTGCTGCTCGATCTGATGGAGGATCCGCTGTTCGTCTTCGCTGAGCGGCATGACCAACCCCTTGCACCGCTAGGCATGCGTCGGCCGAACGAATCTTCCCACACGCTCCCGAAAGCGACAACGCATGAGCGGAATCGTCACGCCTCATCTTATGGGGCCGCCGACCGGAAACGGAACGCGATCCGACCTGGTCAGTCCTCGTCCGGCCCCCACTGCTGGCGGCCGCGTCGGGTCAATCTGAGGCCCTCGGGGCTGACGAGGCTGGCCGGGCCGATGGCGCTCGGCCCGAACCGTTCCCTCACCTGGTCGACGGCTCCCGTGGCCGACGCCCACGACGGGTCATCACCGAGCCGGAGCTGCTCGCCCGGCGGCGCGACCAGGCCCGACACGGACACGCCGAGGAGGCGGACTCCGGGAGCGGGGTCGACGGCGTCGAGGAGGGCCCCGGCGGCGGCGGCGATGGCCGGACCGGTTTCCAGCGGCTCGGGCGCGGTGGACGAGCGGGTGATGGTGGTGAAGGTGCCGAACCGGACCTTGAGGGTAACCGTGCGCCCGGCCACGCCGTGGTGACGCAGCCGCGCCGCGACCGCGTCCGCCATCCGCACCACCTCCAGGGCGAGCTCGGCGGGGTCGTGGAGGTCCCGGGCGAAGGTCTGCTCGTGCCCGACGGACTTGATGGGCCGGTCGGGTTCGACGGGCCGCGGGTCGACGCCCTTCGCCAGCCGGTGCAGATGCCGGCCGTTGGCCTTGCCGAGTGTGTGCACGAGTGTCGCCTCGGCCACCCCGGCCAGGTCGCCGACCGTGTGCACGCCGAGGCGCTGGAGCCGCTCGAGGGTGGCCGGCCCGACGCCCCACAAGGCCTGAACCGGCAGCGGATGGAGGAACGCCAGCTCCTCGCCGGGCGCCACCACGACGACACCGGCGCCCGGCGTGATACCGGCCGGAGTCGCCGTCGGCTTGGCCGCCTCCGACGCCAGCTTGGCGAGCAGCTTGGTGGGCGCCACCCCGACCGAGCACGACAGGGCCAGCTCGCTCGAGATCCGGGCTCGGATGGAGCCGGCGATGGCGGCGCCCGGGCCGAACAGTCGCAGTGCCCCGGTGACGTCGAGGAACGCCTCGTCGAGGGCGATTCCCTCCACCAGCGGTGTGTAGGACCGGAACACCTCGTGGACCTCCCGGCTGGCCGCTTCGTACGCGGCGAAGTCCCCGGACAGGAACACCGCATCAGGGCACAGCCGTCGCGCCCGGGTCGACGGCATGGCCGAGTGCACGCCATAGCGACGCGCCTCATAGGAGGCGGCCGCCACGACGCCCCGTGTCGACGTGCCGCCGACGATCACGGGACGACCGGCCAGCTCGGGCCGGCGCCGCACCTCGACCGAAACATAGAAGGCGTCCATGTCGACGTGCAGGATCGTGCGCGGCGACGGGAGGTCGTTCAGCGTCGCGTCACCACCAGGGCATCGCGGTCGGCGCCGGCGATGTGGTAGCGGTACGGCCGCACGTCCTCCCAGCGCTCGTGGAGCCAGTCGGCGAGCGGCTCCCGCACCCATTGCGAACAGCCGGCGAGATGGGCGCTACACACCTGGTGATGCACGAAGCAGGCATCGACCACGATGCCGTCGGGGTCAGCCACCACGAGCTCGCCGCTGAACTCCACTGCCTTCCACGCCTCGACGCGCAGGCGCCAGCCGAGATCGGCCGCTTCGACGTCGATCACGTACAGGGGTCCGGCCCATGACGACACCATCAGGCCGGTCTCCTCGGCGACTTCACGGGTCAAGCCGTCGAGCACGCTCTCGCCCTCGTCGATCACGCCGCCCGGCGGCGACCAGTCGAGCATCCCGTTGCGGCGGCGATTGCGCACCAGCAGCAGTTCGTCGCCCCGCACCATGACGGCGCCGCCGACGAGCCAATCACGCACGCAACGATGATCGCACGCGCCGGCGGCCGAGCACGCGGTCGCGCAGGGCCCACCGCGTGACCAGCACCAGCGCCTCGACAACGATGCGGTTCGACATCTTCGACGTTCCCCGCACGCGGTCGACGAAGGCGATCGGCACCTCGACGACGCGGCCGCCGCATCGCACCAGCCGGTAGGTCATCTCGATCTGGAATCCGTACCCGTCGGCTCGCACGTCGGAGAGATCGATCGCTTTCAGCGCCGTCGCCCGGTAGGCGCGGTAGCCGGACGTCGAGTCGTTGACGGCGAGCCCCAGGACGCCGGCCGCGTACCGGTTGCCCCATCTCGACAGCATCCGGCGGTGCCACGACCAGTTGGGGATGCGCCCGCCCGGGACGTAGCGGGAGCCGATGGCGAGGTCGGCGCCGTGGGTCACCGCCGCCAACAGCGACGGCAGGTCGTCGGGATCGTGGGACAGGTCGCTGTCCATCTCCACCAGGATGTCGGCGCCTTCGTTCATGCCGACGGCAAATCCCTCCCGGTACGCCGAGCCGAGGCCGCCCTTGGCCGGGCGGCGCAGGACGCGAACATCACCGACGACGGGCGCCTGCTCCTCGGCGATGGCGGCGGTGCCATCCGGGCTGTTGTCGTCGACGACGAGGATGCCGGCGTCGGGCAACGCCTCTCGCACCCGCCGCAG
This sequence comes from bacterium, assembly GCA_046725105.1. Lineage (GTDB taxonomy): Bacteria > Actinomycetota > Acidimicrobiia > Acidimicrobiales > Ilumatobacteraceae > DASXAI01. Next base: position 9,997 of record JBKOXV010000177.1, read on the forward strand.
GACCTCGGCGATGTTCGAGGCTTCGTTGTATGTCGGCAGGACGACGAGGGTGCGCATCGAGCGCCAACCATACGATTGGATCGTGGCCGATCGAGGTCAGCGCCCGCTGTCTGCCCTCCCGTCCCGGACGGCGCGGGTCGCCGCCTTCGTCGCCATCGTCCTGGCCGGCGCCGTGGGCGGCGTCATCGGGTGGGCGTTCACGACGTTGCAGGGCGGAGGCGAGCTCGCGGCGTCGATCGGCGCCGCAGTGGTGGCGGTGCTGGCCGCCCTCGGCACCGCCGTGCTGTCGGTGCTGGTGATGCGGGCGATGGGCGAGTGGCGACCCGAAGTCAGGTAGGGCGGCTCGACAGCGCCCGCCACAGCGCCAGGTAGCTGGGGTACTCGAGCCGAGGCGTCACCCATCCCGCCGCTACCAGCTCCTCGTGGAAGGCGGGCAGCTGGCGCCATGGCACGGCCATGTCGACATGGTGGGCCAGGTGCCAACCGGTGTGGTACGGCACCATCCAGAAGCGCGCCCACCACGACTGGCGGACGTGATGCGTGGTGCGCCGTCGGTCGTCGGAGCGCACCATGCCGCCGTGCTCGGCGATGGCGCGGAGCCGGTTCACGACGCGCCACACGGTCATGTACGGCAGGAACCACAGGAACAGGTACAGCCACGGATGGCCGGCCACGGCGAAGAGCGCGATCAAGACGGCCTGGGTGGCGAGGATCCGCACGGCGACGGGCCGGGTGGCCGGCTTGCGGAGGCCGCGGAAGAGGCCGCGCAGGATCTTCCACCCCGTGATGCCGAGGGCATCACGGGTGAGCTTGCGCCGCAGCGACGCCCGGGTGATCGGATAGCCGTCGTACAGGGCGTGGTCGGGTTCCTCGGGGCCGTGCTCGTCGCGGTGGTGGGCGAAGTGGATGCGGCGGTAGAGGTCGAGCGGCTGGAACACCGGGTAGGCGAGGAGCCACCGGCCCACGCCGTCGTTCAGGCGGCGGTTGCGGAACAGCAGGCGGTGTGCCGCCTCGTGGCCGAGGATGTTGAACATCACGATCGACCGGCCCATGAGCAGAAAGGCGGCCACCCACACGAGCGGGTGGTCGAGCCACACGGCGACGGCGATGACGGCGAGTGCCTGGGCCCAGCACGAGACGACCGTGAGGGCGTTGCGGACGCTGGGGACGCGACGCAGCTCGTCTCGCAACGGCGGCTTCGGCTTGCCGCTGACCTGGAGCCGGGCCGTGGGCAGGACGACGGGCAGGGCGTCGTCGGTCGGCACCATCGTGGTGAGCATCATGCGCAAGAGCGCCACGGACCCATATTACAGTTCTTGGTCGCATGGCGTCCAGACGTAACAACCCGCGTGTGGACGAGGATCGGCCCCTCACCGCCCGCTCGGTGCTCGCCAGCGCCCTGCTCGGCACCGAACCACCCGAGCTGCCCGTGGCTCGGCTGATCGCCATCGCCGCGCTCTTCGGCCTCAGCAGCAACCGCACGCGGGTGGCCCTGTCGCGGATGGCCGCCAACGGCGAGGTCGTCGCCGTCGACGGGCGCTACCGCCTGACCGGCCGGCTGCTCGATCGCCAGGCCCGCCAACGCCAGAGCCGGGCGGCCGAGCGGCGCCGGTGGGACGGGCGCTGGACCACCGTCGTGGTGCGGGAGCGGGCTCGTCCGCCGGCGGCGCGGACCGAGGCCCGGCGCCAGTTCACCGCAGCCCGGCTGGCCGAGCTGCGGGAAGGGGTGTGGCTCCGGCCGGCCAACCTCGACGTGGCGCTGCCGCCCGACCTCGCCGCCGCCGTCGTCGTGTTCGACGCCTCGCCGCGCGCCGACGCCGCCGACCTCGCCGCGTCGCTGTGGGACCTGCCAGCGTGGGCCGAGCGGGCCGAACGCCTCCGCCGGCGCTTGGCGGCCCTGCCCGTTAC
>JBKOXV010000210.1:0-10819 GCA_046725105.1 bacterium
GGCGAGGCCGCAGTGTCACGACGACTCGGAGCCGGCCTCTCAGGGCCGGCTCCGACGCGTCGCGGCCGCCCCGGCGCGAACGGCGCCGAACTACCGTGTCGGCCATGACCGAGCGGCAACGACCCGAACGAAACCTGGCCCTCGAGCTCGTCCGCGTTACCGAAGCCGCCGCTCTCTCCGCGTCACGTTGGATGGGCCGGGGCGACAAGAACGGGGCCGACGGCGCCGCCGTCAGCGCCATGCGAGAGATGCTCCGCACCGTCACCATGGACGGCATGGTCGTGATCGGCGAGGGTGAGAAGGACGAGGCCCCGATGCTGTACAACGGCGAGCGGGTCGGCGACGGCACCGAGCCGGCCGTCGACGTCGCCGTCGACCCGGTCGAGGGCACCACCCTGGTGGCGCTCGGACAAGGCAACGCCATCTCTGTCATCGCCGTCAGTGAGCGCGGCACCATGTTCGATCCGGGCCCCTGCGTCTACATGGAGAAGATCGCCGTCGGCCCCGAAGGCGCCGGATCGATCGACATCACCGCCACCCCCACGCAGAACCTGCGCTGGCTGGCCAAGGCCAAGCGGGAGAGCATCCGCGATCTCACCGCCGTCATCCTCGATCGCGAACGGCACGCCGAGCTCATCGCCGAGGTGCGCGCCGCCGGCGCCCGTGTCCGGCTCATCGCCCACGGCGACGTGTACGGCGCCATCTCCACGGCGTCGCCCGAGTCGGGCAACGACATCCTCTTCGGCATCGGCGGTACGCCCGAGGGCGTCATCGCCGCCGCCGCCTTCCGCTGCATGGGCGGCGAGCTCCAGGGCCGGCTCTGGCCACGCGACGACGACGAGCGCGCCGCCGCTCTCGAGGCCGGCTACGACCTCGGCCGGGTGCTCACCGCCCAGGACCTCGTGAAGGGGGACAACGTGTTCTTCGCCGCCACGGGCATCACCGACGGCGAGCTCCTGCGCGGCGTGCACTTCGACGCCAACGGCGCCACCACGCGGTCGCTGGTGATGCGGTCGAAGTCCGGCACGGTCCGGGAGATCGACGCCCGGCACCGGATCGACAAGCTGCAGCAATACGCGTCGATTGACTACGCCTGACCGGCCGGGATGGCGGCGCACCGCGAGCGCCGTGCTCCGGGACGTGGCAGCCCGGAACAAGGTCCACCGCTTGAACGACGCCGCCGCCGGGCTGTCGTTCTGGGCCGTCCTCAGCCTGTTCCCGACCCTCCTGGCCTTCGCCTCCGTGCTCGGGTCGCTGGAGTGGTTCGTGGGTACGTCGGCGGCCGACTCGCTGCGGGAGACGATCACCGACTTCCTGGAGCGGACGCTGCCGCCCGACAGCGAGATCACCTCGACGGTCACCGACATCATCAACCAGAGCCGGGCCAGCGTGGCCATCGTCGGCGTCCTGTCGGCCGTCTGGGGCATGTCGAAGGGCTTCGCCGGGCTGCTGCGGGCGCTGGGACTGGTGGAGGGTCAGGCCGCCGGCCGCGCCGGCGTCGGCGTGAAGGGGCGACTGCTCGGGCTGGTCCTCGGCGTGGCCACCGTGGTCGTCATGGCCCTCGTGCTGCTGCAGATCGTGGTGGGTCCGCTGCTCGGATTCGAGAAGCGGCTGCCCGCGGGCGGCTCGGCCGTGCTCCGGGTGTGGGAGGTGGTGCGCTGGCCCGTCATCGCACTGGTAGTGGTGCTGTGGCTGGCCGAGCTGTACCACGTGGGTGCCGGCCGCGAGCGGCGGCTGCGGTGGCGGGACCGTCTCCCCGGCGCCGTGTTCACCATGGTGGCGTGGGTGGCGGTGACGTTGGGGTTCCGGCTGTACGTCGACGTGATCGGAGGCGCCAACCCGATCCTCGGCGTCCTCGGCGCCGCCATCGTGAGCCTCACCTGGCTCTACTTCCTCTGCTACTCGATGCTGCTCGGCGCCGAACTGAACGTCGTGCTGGCCGACCGCCGTGTGCCGGCCCCCGAGCCCACGCCGGGCCCGCGTCCGGTCGAGCCGGCCCCGGCCGCCCTCGACTGAGCGTTCACGCCAGTTTGACAACCTCACAGGTCGTTCAACCAGCGTGAAACGGAAGAGTCAGCCGGTCGGGGCGGTGGCCCGGCGGCGCCGGGCGATCTCGGCCGCCACGTCGGCCACGGCCTGCTCGAGGTCGCGCTGGAGCTCCTCGAGCTCGTCGACCGACATCCGGCACCGGCCGAAGAAGTAGTGCCGGAGGCGGTGAGCAGCGGCACGGCGGCGGCGGAACTCCTCAGGTCGCATCGGACGGCTCCTCGTGGTAGCGCCGCAGGAAGGCGGCGATCGACTCGTTGGTGCGCTCGAGCGCCGTGGCCCAGTCGTCGAGCAGGCGGCGGCCGATCGGTGTGATGGTGTAGGTGCGCTTGGCTCGGCCCGGCAGGTCGTCGCGCCAGCGCGACGATACGACGCCCTCCTCCTCCAGCCCCCGCAGAATTCGGTACAGGTTGCCGGGGTCGACCCGCTCGTCGGGGGCGAGCTCGTCCAGGGTGTCGGCCAGTTCGTACCCGTGGGTCTCGCCGTCGCGCAGTAGGAGCAGCAACGCCGGCTCCACGAAGCGCTCGACGCGGGCGTGGACCTCGAATCCGTGACCGTCGTCACGCCACCAGCGGCACCGAGCCGCCGAGCTGCCGGGATGGTGATGGTGGTGGCCGAAGCGTCGGGGCACGAGCCGATTCGTACTTGACAGGACGGGTGCCGTCAACTCACAGTGTGTTTAACACTGTAAGAGGAGGTCGTTCATGGCCCGGTCCCCTTGGCTGACCCACGAGTCCCGCTACGACGCCATGCTTGACGACTTCGGCCGTGTCGCCGCCGACGCCGTCCTGCGCCCCGGCGTCCGCACCGTGCTCGACGTCGGCTGCGGCACGGGCGCCTACACGCTCGAGCTGGCCCGGCGCCTCGGCCCGGGTGGTCAGGTCGTCGGCATCGACATCGATCCCGACTTCGTCGACCGGGCCCGCGAACGAGCCTGGGACGCCAGCGCCGCCAACGTCGCCTTCCTGCTCGGCGACGCCGCCGACCATCCCTTCGACGCCGGCGGGTTCGACGCCGTGACGAGCCGGTTCGGCACGATGTTCTTCGCCGACCCGGTGGCCGCCTTCCGGTCCCTCGGAGCGGCCCTCGCCCCGGGCGGGCTGCTCACCTTCGTGTGCTGGCGCGAGCCGTCGGCCAACGCCTGGTTCTCGCTGCCGATGACGGTGGGCGCCCGGCACGTGACCGGCGTGACGCCGTCTCCCGGCCGGCCCGCGACCGGACCGTTCGCGCTCGCCGACGCCGACCGCGTGCAGCACCTCCTCCGAGCCGCCGGCTTCGCCGACGTGGGCCTCGTCGGCATCGACCGCCTCGTCGACGTGGGCCGCGACGCCGTCGACGCCGTCGACTTCTACGCCGGGACGTTCGGCGCGTCGCTGCCCGGCGACGCCGTGGACGCCGCCACGGCCGATCTCCGCCAGGCCCTCGAGCCGTTCGCGACGCCCGACGGCGTGCTGCTGCCCGCCTCGGCGTGGCTGGTGACGGCCCGCCCGTCGCTCTCCCGTTCCGTTTCACGCCAGTTCAAGAACCCCTGAGGTTCTCAAACAACGCGTGGAACTCCGGGCGTCAGGCGCCCGCCGCCGCCAAGCGGGCTTCGGCGCGGCGCAGGGCCGCCTCGGCGGTACCGTCCTCGCCCCGGCGGACGCGCTCCTCGGCTCGCTCCCGGGCCGCCTGGGCGCGAGCGACGTCGATGGTGTCGCCGAGCTCGGCCACGTCGGAGAGTATCGACACCTTGTTGTTGCCGACCTCCACGAAGCCGCCGTGCACGGCCACGTCCACGGTGACACCCCCTTCGGTGGCGATGCGGGTGTGGTTCTCCGTGAGGGCGGCCAGGAACGGGGCGTGACCCGGCAGGAAGGCGATCTCGCCGCCCCCGAGGGTGCGCGTGATCACCATCGTGGCCTCACCCGAGTACAGCACGCGCTCGGGCGACACCACCTCGACCTGCATGGCGTCCGCCACGAGTCAGCCCGCCTGCTCCTGGAGCTGCTTGGACTTGGCCAACACCGTCTCGACGTTGCCCACGTTGAGGAAGGCCTGCTCGGGGATCTCGTCGAGCTCGCCGTTCACGAGTGCCTCGAAGCTTTCCACCGTCTCCGAGACGGGTACGTAGACGCCTGACATGCCGGTGAACACCTCGGCCACGAAGAACGGCTGGGACAGGAACCGCTGCACCTTGCGGGCCCGGTTCACCGTGAGGCGGTCCTCCTCGGAGAGCTCGTCGAGACCGAGGATGGCGATGATGTCCTGCAGCTCCTTGTACCGCTGCAGCACCTCCTGCACCCGGCGGGCAACGGCGTAGTGCCGATCGCCGACGACCTCGGGCTGCAGCAGCGTCGACGTGGACGCCAGCGGGTCCACCGCCGGATAGATGCCGAGGGCGGCGATCTGCCGGGACAGCTCGGTGGTGGCGTCGAGATGGGTGAAGGTGGTGAACGGCGCCGGGTCGGTGTAGTCGTCGGCCGGCACGTACACCGCCTGCAGCGAGGTGATGGAACGGCCCTTGGTGGACGTGATGCGCTCCTGAAGCTGGCCCATCTCGTCGGCCAGCGTGGGCTGGTACCCGACCGCCGACGGCATGCGGCCGAGCAGCGTCGACACCTCGGAGCCGGCCTGCACGAACCGGAAGATGTTGTCGATGAAGAGCAGCACGTCCTGGCCCTTCACGTCGCGGAAGTATTCGGCGATGGTGAGGGCCGACAGGGCGACCCGCAGGCGCACGCCCGGTGGCTCGTCCATCTGGCCGAACACCAGCGCCGTCTTCTCGATGACCCCCGACTCCGCCATCTCGATGCGGAGGTCGGTGCCCTCACGGGTGCGCTCGCCCACGCCGGCGAACACCGACACGCCGCCGTGCTGCTGGGCGACACGGCGGATCATCTCGGTGATGAGCACGGTCTTGCCCACGCCGGCCCCACCGAACAGGCCGATCTTGCCGCCGGCCAGGTACGGCGTGAGCAGGTCGATGACCTTGATGCCGGTCTCGAACATCTGCTTGCGCGGCTCGAGCTCGTCGAAGGGCGGCGGATCTCGGTGGATGTCCCAGCGCTCGGAGCCGGCGAACTTCTCCGGGTCGGTGTCGAGCGGTTCGCCCCACACGTTGAAGATGTGGCCGAGCACGTCATCGCCCACCGGCACGCTGAGGCCGTGGCCCAGGTTCTTCACGCGAGCGCCTCGCTGCAGGCCGTCCGTGGGCCGCATGCAGATGGCACGCACCTTGGCCCCGCCGATCTGCTGGGCCACCTCGGCGAGCACGACGACGTTGCGCCCATCGACGTCGACGGTCATCTCGAGGGCGAACTCCAGCTCGGGAATGGCGTCGGGGGGGAATTCGACGTCGACGACGGGGCCGGCGATGGCGACGATGCGGCCGTCTTTGAGCTCGTGGTTGGTCTCGGTGATGGTCATGGTGCGGTTGCTCCCTCGGCCTCGAAGAACTCGAGCGTGCGGCGGTGGTCGTGGTTTTCGTCTCGGTGTCCGGACGACTGGGCCTCGGCACCGCCGACGATCTCCATGATCTCGGTGGTGATGGTGTCCTGGCGGGCCCGGTTCATGATGCGGGTGTAGCTCTTGATGAGCTCTTCGGCGTTGTCGGTGGCCGCCTTCATGGCCCGCTGGCGGGCGGCCTGCTGCGAGGCGGCGGCGTTCAGGAGGGCGGCATAGATGCGGGCCTCGACATAGCGCGGCAGCAACGACTCCAGGATTTCGCCCGGTGACGGCTCGAACTCGTATCCGGCGTTCGGCTCCGCCGCCGGTCGGGCGTCGCCCCCGGCCAGCACCTCGTGCTCGAGCGGAGCCAGCGGCCGCAGCACCACTTCCTGGAAGCCGGCCGAGACGAACCGCGTGTAGACGAGCTCGACCGAGTCGACCTCGCCGGCCAGGAACATCTCGACGACTCGCTGTCCGATCTCGCGGGCGTTCTCGTAGGACGGGTTCTCGGTGAAGCCCGTGAAGACGGCGTCGATGTTGTAGTTGCGGAACCGGAAATACGACTCGGCCTTGCGACCGACGAGCACCAGCGAGTAGTCGACGCCGCGCAGGGAGTCGTTGCGGATCTCGCCTTCGGCGGCTCTCACGACGCTGCTGTTGTAGGCGCCGCACAGACCACGGTCGGCGGCGATGACGACGTGGCACGCCCGGCGGATCTCGGGGCGAGCGGTGAGCAACGGGCTGGCGACCTCGCCGCCGGCGGCCGAGAGGTCGCGGACCACCTCGGTGATCTGGTCGCTGTAGGGCTGGGCGGCGTGGACCCGCTGCTGGGCCCGCACGATGCGTGACGCCGCGATCAGCTCCATGGCGCGCGTGATCTTCTTCGTGGCGTTGATCGTGCGGATGCGTCTCCGCAGGATGCGTTCTTGACCGCCAGCCACGCCGCGTCTACTCCGTCGCCAGCGTCTTGTCGGACGTGGCCTCGTCGACGCCTTCGGCGTCGGTCTTGGTGGGGTCGGCGGCCGCTTCGGCCGCTTCGGCCGCACGGAAGCGGGCCTTCACCTGCTCGACCGCCTCGAGGAGGCCGTCGGGCAACGTCTTCTCCGTGCGAATGTGGTCGAGCAGGTGGCGATACTCGCTCCGGAACGACTCGAGCAGCTCACTCTGGAAGCGCTGCACCTCGGCGACCGGGAGGTCGTCGAGGAGTCCGTTCGTACCGGCGAAGATCACGACCACCTGCTCCTCGACCGGCATCGGGCTGTTCAGCGGCTGCTTGAGCAGCTCGACGAGGCGATAACCCCGCTCCAGCTGCGCCTTCGACACCGCGTCGAGCTCGGACCCGAACGTGGCGAACGCCTCGAGGTCGCGGAACTGGGCCAGGTCGGTCTTCAGCGTGCCCACCACCGAGCGCATGGCCCGGATCTGGGCGGCGCCACCCACCCGGCTCACCGAGATGCCGACGTCGACGGCGGGGCGCACGCCCGACTTGAACAGGTCGTCGATGAGGTAGATCTGGCCGTCCGTGATGGAGATCACGTTGGTGGGGATATAGGCGGTCACGTCGCCGGCTTTGGTCTCGACGATCGGCAACGCCGTGAGCGAGCCGGCGCCGTTCTCGTCGGACAGCTTGGCCGCCCGCTCGAGCAGCCGGGAATGGAGGTAGAAGACGTCGCCCGGGTAGGCCTCGCGCCCCGGCGGGCGGCGCAGCAGCAACGACAACGTTCGGTACGCCTCGGCCTGCTTGGAGAGGTCGTCGTACACGACGAGGGCGTGGCCGCCGTCCTCCATCCATTGCTGTCCCATGGCGCAGCCGGTGTAGGGCGCGATGTACTTGAACGGGGCCGGATCAGAGGCCGGCGCCGTGACGACGACGGTGTACTCGAGGGCCCCGTGGTCGCGCAGCGTCTCCACGGTCTGCGCCACCGTCGACTGCTTCTGCCCGATGGCGACGTAGATGCACTTCATGTCCTGACCCTTCTGGTTCAGGATGGTGTCGATCGCCACGGTGGTCTTGCCGGTCTTGCGGTCGCCGATGATCAGCTCGCGCTGGCCCCGGCCGATGGGCGTCATGGCGTCGATGGCCTTGATGCCGGTCTGCATCGGCTCGTGCACCGGCTGGCGGCCCATGATCGAGGGCGCCTGGATCTCGACGCGGCGGAGGGTGGCGCCGGCGATCGGGCCCCGGCCGTCGACGGGCTCGCCCAGCGAGTTCACGACGCGGCCCAGCAGGGCGTCGCCGACCGGCACCGAGAGGATGCGGCCGGTGGCCTTGACGGTCTGGCCTTCCTCGACGCCTTCCACGTCGCCGAGGACGACGGCGCCGATGGACTCCTCGTCCAGGTTCAGGGCGAGGCCGGCGGTGCCGTCCTCGAACTCGAGGAGCTCGTTGACGCCGCACTCGGGGAGCCCGGCGACACGCGCGATGCCGTCGCCGACCTCGGTGACCCGACCGACGGTGCGCGCCTCGAGCGACGGCTCGAAGCCCTCGAGGTGCTTCTTGAGGGCCGCCGTGATGTCGTCGATCGAGATGGTGAGCTCAGCCATGAAGAGGGTCTCCTAGAGCAGGGTCTTGATCTGGTCGAGGCGGGTGCGGACGGTGCCGTCGATGATGCTGTCGCCCACGGCGGCGACGAGGCCGCCGAGCACGGATGGGTCGACGACGACCTTGACCTCGACCTGCTTGCCCGTGGCATTGGCCAGGGCGGCGGCGAGGCGGTGCTGCTGGTCGGCCGACAGCGGGATGGCAGAGCGGACCTCGGCCACCGCCCTCTCCTTCTCGGCGGCGGCCCGCTCGACCAGCTTGGCGATGATGGCGGGGAGATCCTTGCCTCGGCCGGCGCCCACCACGAAGCTCACGAGCGCCGCCGTGGTGTTGGAAGCTTTGTGGCCGAGTAGGTCCTCCACGATCGCCTGGCGGCGCTCGGTGGGGATCAGCTCGTCGGTGAGGGCGTTGCGGAGCTCGTCGGACGCCTCGAGGGCGCGGGCGAAACGGAACAGCTCGTCCTCGACCTCGTCGAGGTTACCCTCGGCCTTGGCGATCTCGAACAGGGCCTGGGCGTAGCCGTCGATGCGGTCGCTGGCGAATGTCACTGCGACGCTCCGATCTTGGCGATCGTGTCCTCGACGAGCCGTTCCAAGGTGGCGTCGTCGAGCTGGGCCAGCACGATGCGCTCGGTGGCCTCGCCCGACCACCTGGCCACCTGGCTCTGTAGCTCGCCGGTGGCCCGCGTGCGCAGTGTGGCCACGTCGGCGGTGGCACGCGCCTCGAGATCGGCCACCTCGGCGTCGTTGCGGATGATGCCGTCGACCCGGAGTCGGTGGGCGGTCTCGGTGGCCTCGGCCAGGATGCGCGACCGCTCGACGTCGACGTCGGCCAGGTCGCGCCGGACCTCGGCCACCTCGGCCTCGGCGTCGGTGTGGGCCTTGGCGGCGCCTTCGAGCTCGTCGGCGATGCGCTGCGTGCGGCCGTGCATCATCGCCGCGATCGGCTTGTAGGCGAGCTTCCACAGGAGGACGACGATGATGACGAAGGCGATCGTGCCCCACAGGATCTCGGCATTCTCGGGCAGCCACTTGTTGGGCGCCTCGAACGTGCCGTTCTCGTGTTCCTGGCCGAACACGGCGAGGCTGGCCAAGATGCTCATGCCGGCACCTCGGCTCGGACGACCTCGCTGACCATCGGTCGGACTCCGACTCGATCGACGGGCTTGCCGAGGATCCGCTCGGCCGCCGACGACGCCACCTCGACCACGATGTCCTCGACTTGGCCGAGGGCGGCGACCCGGGCCGCCTCGAGCTCGGCCGCGGCGGCGGCGCGCTGCTCGGCGATACGGGCGTTGGCGGCGCTCACCTTGGCGGTGCGATCGGCATCGACCTCGTGCCGCGCGACCTCGAGGATGCGGGCCGCCTCGCCCCGGGCTTCGCCCAGGGCGGCCTCGTACTGCGCCACGTCGCTGGCCGCTTCCTCGCGGATGCGCTCGGCCTCGTCGAGGTCGCCCTGGATCTTGGCGTTGCGGGCGACCATCCCCTTCTTCACCTTCGGGAACAGCCACAACCGCATCAGGACGAGCAGGACGAGGAACGACCCCAGGCCCCACCACGTCTCGTTGCCGACGGGAAGGATGGGGTTGGGCGCTTCCTCGGCAGTGGTCGTGGTGGTGGTCTCTTGGCGCGGCACCACCACGGCGGCGCCGGTGGCATCCGCGTGGATCACGACGACGGGCACGTCACGCTCCTTTGGCCATGGTCCTGGTCAGGCGAACTTGAGGAGGATGAAGACAACGAAACCGATGAGGGCCAGCGCCTCCGTGAAGGCGATGCCGAGGAACATGGTGGTGCGCACCATGCCGGCCGCCTCGGGCTGGCGGGCCATCGCCTCGATGGCCTTGCCGACGACGTAGCCGATTCCGATGCCCGGGCCGATGGCGGCGGCGCCATAGGCGATGCCGGCACCGATCGCCGCATTGGCGTTCTTCTGGTCCGCAGCGTTCAGCTCCTGGGCGAGGATGTTGAGTGCTGACATGAGGTGTGGGTCTCCTGTGGCTAGTGCTCGGGGTGAGCGGCACCACCGATGTAGACGGCGGTGAGGATGGTGAAGATGTAGGCCTGCAGCACCGAGACCAGGATCTCGAACGCCGTCAGGAAGATGAGCATGAACAACGGCAGGACGAAGATCACCTTCAGGAACGCCGTGTTGGCTGTGATCAGCGCGTCCGTGAGGATGGCGAACGTGACGAGCAGCAGGTGGCCGGCCAGCATGTTGGCGAAGAGTCGGATGGCCAGGGAGAACGGCCGCACGATGAACGTCGAGACGAACTCGATCGGCGCGACCAGGATGTAGAGCGGCTTGGGCACGCCGGGTGGGAAGCACGAGTTCTTCAGGTACTTGAAGAAGCCCTGGTGCTTGACGCCGACGGTGTTGTACACGACCCAGACGATGAGGGCCAACATGATGGGGATGGCCATGCGGGCCGTGGCCGGCATCTGCACCGTCGGGAGGATCTCGACGATGTTGCAGAAGAAGACGAAGAAGAAGATGGTGATGAGGAACGGTGTCCAGCCCAGGCCGTCGCGCCCGATCGTCTGCATGACGATGTCGGTCTCGATGAAGTCGACCGATGCCTCGGCCAGGTTGCCGACGCCTTTCGGGGCTTCCATCGGGTTGCGCCGGCCGGCGATGAAGAAGATCAGGGCCGTGGCGACGACCGCGAACACTCCGATCAACGCGACCTTGTTGAACGACGGGAGGATGTCCGGCCACACGAGGATGTGGCTGATCTCCGGGAAGTCCAGGGCGAACACGCTCACGTAGGAATCCTTACTTCGACGGGCCGGGTGCCGGAGAGGG
>JBKOXV010000071.1:0-5745 GCA_046725105.1 bacterium
GCACGGTCGTCACCTACGGCCAACTCAACGAGCGGTCGAACCGGCTGGCCCGGCTGTTGCGCGACGCCGGCCTGCGGAGGGGCGACCGCCTCGCCGTGCTCATGGAGAACAATCCCCGCTACCACGAGATCACCTGGGCCGCGCTTCGCTCGGGCCTGTACCTCACGCCGGTGAACCGCCACCTAACGCCGGCGGAGGTCGCCTACATCGTCGACGACTGCGGGGCGAGCGCCCTCGTCGTCTCGGCAGCCCTGGACGCAACGGTGAGGGCGCTGGCACCCGAGACGGTCGCTGGCATCCCGGTGCGCCTGGTCGTCGACGGCCCCGTCGCCGGATTCGATCGCTACGAGGACGCCATCGACGCGTGGTCGCCCGAGCGGCTCGCCGACGAGCAGAGCGGTGCCTACCTGTTCTATTCGTCGGGCACGACGGGGCGCCCCAAGGGCGTGGTGCAGCCCCTGCCCGACGCCTGCCCGGCCGAACACCAGCCACGGGTGCTCGCCCTGGCACAGCTGTACGGCTACCGGGACGGCATGCGATACCTGTCCCCGGCGCCCATGTACCACGCCGCCCCCCTCGGTGCGTCCGTCAGCGTCCAGCGCTACGGCGGCACGGTGGTCGTGATGGAGCGGTTCGAGCCCGCCGACGCCCTGCGGCTGATCGAACGCCACCGCATCACGCACAGCCAGTGGGTGCCGACGATGTTCGTCCGCATGCTGCGCCTCGACGACGAGGAGCGATTGGGGCCCGATCTGTCGAGCCACGAGTCGGCCAGTCACGCCGCAGCACCATGCCCGGTCGAGGTGAAGCGGCGGATGATCGAGTGGTGGGGCCCGATCGTCTACGAGTACTACAGCGGCACCGAGCTGAGCGGATCCACGTACATCACGAGCGAGCAGTGGCTGGCGCATCCCGGCTCCGTGGGCCGACCAACGTCGGGCACCCTGCGCATCATCGGCGAGGACGGCCGCGAGCTGCTGCCGGGCGAGGTGGGAACGGTGTACTTCGGCGGCGGCAGCCCGTTCCACTATCACAACGATCCCCAGAAGACGGCGGATGCCTACCTTCCCGGCGGCCTGAGCACGATGGGCGACATGGGATTCGTCGACGAGGACGGCTGGCTATACCTCACCGACCGCAAGGCGCACACGATCGTGTCCGGCGGCGTCAACATCTACCCCCGCGAAGCCGAGGACGTGCTCCTCGGGCACCCCGCCGTCGCCGACGTGGCGGTGTTCGGCGTGGCGGACGACGACATGGGCGAACGGGTCAGCGCCGCCGTGCAATCGGCGCCCGGCGCGGAACCGGGCCCCGACCTCGAGCAGGAGCTGATCGCCTTCTGCCGCGCTCGTCTGGCCGCGTTCAAGTGCCCGCGCTCGGTGGAGTTCGTCGACGAGCTGCCCCGCCTGCCGACGGGGAAGCTCGCCAAGCGTTTGTTACAGCAGTACTCGCAATGACCTGGAGGTCACACACGGATGGGAATGCTCGACAATCGAGTGGCGCTCGTCACCGGTGCCGGCCGCGGGCTCGGCCGGGAGCACGCGCTCTTGTTGGCCCGTGAGGGCGCCAACGTGGTCGTCAACGACCTCGGCGGAGACTGGCAGGGAGGCGGGGCCGATGAGACCCCCGCCGCGTTGGTCGTCAAGGAGATCGAGGCCCACGGCGGCCAGGCAGTGGCCAACTTCGACAACGTCGCCCAATGGGACGGGGCCCGCCGCATGGTCGACGCGGCCGTCGAGACCTTCGGCGCCCTGCACGTCGTCGTCAACAACGCCGGCATCCTCCGCGATCGCATCGTGTTCAACATGACGGAGGAGGATTGGGACGCGGTCGTCGACGTCCACCTCAAGGGGCACTTCCTCACCACGCGGTTCGCGTCCGCGTACTGGCGTGACCAGTACAAGGAGGGTGTCGACCTCCAGGGACGAATCATCAACACCACGTCGCCGGCGGGCCTGTATGGCAACCCGGGCCAGACCAACTATGCGGCCGCGAAAGCTGGCATCGTCGCGATGACGGAGACCAACGCGCTGGAGCTCGGGCGGTACGGGGTGAAGGTCAACTGCGTGGCTCCTGTCGCTCGCACCCGGCTCATGCTGAACACGCCCGGGTCGGCCGATCGGATCGGCAAGCCCGATGATCCCGACGTGTTCGACGAGTACCACCCGGCCAACGTCTCGCCCGTCGTGGCGATGCTCGCCAGTGCCGAGTGTCCGTTCACTGGACGGGTGTTCCAGGTGCGCGGCACCAAGATCGGCCTGTGCGACGGCTGGCGGTTGGAGGACATCGTCTTCGGCGAGGGACGGTGGACACCAAGCGGCCTCGCCGCCGCCGTTGCCGGTTGGCCCGCCTCGCCCGAGCGTCGGCTCGGCGTGTGGCCGGAGCAGTCGTGATCTCGGCCAACGACCACGTCCTCGAGCCGCCGCACCTGTGGCTCGACCACCTGCCGGAGCGATACCGCGACCGGGCGCCCCACGTTGTGGACCAGCCCGACGGTGGGCAGGCGTGGGTCTTCGGCGAGCAGGTGGTACCGGTCTCGCGGCTGGCGGCCTGCGCCGGGGAGGACCCGGACACGTTCCGAATGGGCGCGCCGGCCCGGTACGACGACCTGCGCAAAGGCGTGTACGACCCGGTGGCGCGGGTGGCCGACATGGACCAGGACGGCGTCGAGCGCCACACGTGCCTCCCCAGCATGATCGGCTTCGGCGGGACGAGGCTGCTCCAGTTCGACGATCGGGATCTGGCGCTCGCCTGCATCCAGGCCTACAACGACTTCATCATCGACGAATGGTGCGGCGCCGCGCCCGACCGGTTCATCTCCGTCGCGCTGCTGCCACAGTGGGATGTCAACCTGGCGGCCGCCGAGGCCGAACGAGTGGTGGGCAAAGGCGTCCAGGCCGTCTCCTTCGTCGAGGACCCGACCAGCCTGGGCTTCCCGTCGTGGCACGGCCGGTACTGGAACCCGGCACTGGCCGTCTTGCACGAAGCGGGCATCCCCGTCTGCCTGCACATGCAGACGGCGCCGCTCCGCATGGTGCCCGGACAGGACACGCCGTTCGGGGTCCATCTGACGCTCATCTACTGCACGTCGATGGCGACGATGGTGAACCTGCTCTTCTCGCCGGTCTTCGTGGACTTCCCCGACCTGAAGGTCATCCTCGCCGAGGGCGGCCTCGGATGGATCCCGTTCATGCTGGAGAAGGCCGACTTTCTGTGGGACCGGCACCGTGCCTACGCGCGGAATTCGCTCGTCGACCCGCCCGTACGGCCGTCGGAGCTGTACCGGGGTCACATCTACGGCACGATCCAGAGCCACGACGATGCCGGGATCCGAGAGCGCCACACCATCGGCCTCGACCAGATCCTGTGGCAATGCGACTACCCGCACGCCGACTCGGCCTGGCCCGAGAGTCGCGACATCCTCGGTGCCCAACTGCGGGAGATCCCGGCGGTCGAGCGCGTCGCCATCCTGGGTGGCAATGCCCGCCGGGTCTTCCGGCTGCAGGACTGACCGCGGAGGGGGTGGAGTCAGCCCCGCTGGGTCCAGAGCTCGAGGCGGGTGATGCCGTCGTCACCGATCTCGAACAGGTCGAGGGCGCGATTGGCGCCGCCGGAGCGCAACCCGACCTTGAGCACCGTCACGAACCACGGCGGCTCGGCCAGCAGCACTTCGATCTCGGGCTGGGGCCCGTGCTCGGCGATGTTGCGGACATAGTGCTCGCGGATGGCTTCGCGCCCGACGACCTCATAGCCGCCGGGTCCGGTGATGACGCCGTCCTGGGCGAAGAGGTCGGCCGCCAACGGGTCACCGAGCCGAACCCGGGCGAACAGCTCGGTCACCATCTCGCGTCCGGCCCGTTCGGTCTGCTCCGCATCATGCTGGTCCATGAACGGCGAATACTAGCGAATGATAATCAGAGTATGCTATCGTCGCGTTCCATCTGGCCGGGGCTGCGAAAGAGGGGTGCGTGCTCGAACTGACCGTCGATCGCGGCCGATGCCAAGGCGCCCGGGAGTGCGTCCGGGCCGCGCCCGAGTCGGTTCGTATCGATGACACCGTCACCGCAGTGCCCATCCAGCCCGCTGGCGACCGCGACCCGGCGCTGTTGGAAGCGGCGCGGTTGTGTCCAAACAGCGCCATTCGTATCTTCCGCGACGGCATCGAGGTCGACGTGTTCGCGTCGGAATGGGAGCAGCGGTGAGTGAGGCAATCGACGATCAGGCGGCCGGCGCCGCGCCGGTCCAGGGCTCGTTCCACCCGGTGGACAGCGCCGACTCGACCTGCCCGTTCGCCAAGCTGCGCGACCTACGACAGTCGGCGTCGATCTCGACTGCCGAGCGAGACGGATTTCCCACGGTCACGGTGGTCACGAGATACGACGACGTGGCGAGCGTCTTTCGTAACTGGCGTGCCTTCGGCAACATCTCGAGCGACCCGGACCCCACGCGACACGACGCAACGCCCGAGGACGAGCGCGTGATCATCGCCCTCGATCCTCCGGCGCACACCTGGGTCCGTCGCTTGAGCCAGCTGGCCATGGCGCCCGCGGCCGTAGAGAACGCCCTCCCGTACGTGGCCGGGGTGGCCGAGCAACTCGTCGCCGAGTTCGCCGGTCGGGGAACGGCCGAGTTGGTGGGCGAATGGGCCGAGCCACTGCCGTCGCGTGCGATCGCCCGCGTGCTGGGTCTTCCGGAGGAAGACGCTCCGATACTGCACGACTGGGTCGCCAGCCAGTTCACCGAGAGCGCCACTGCGGCATCGGGCCGTCGCTACGGCGGCTTGATCAAGGAGAGCGGCGATTTCGTCGAGTACCTGCTCGATCAGATCCGGCAGCGGCACCGGGAGGACGCTCCTGACGACGCCATCACCCGCATGGTGCGTTACCGGCGGGACGACGGCTCCGGGTTCACCGACGCCCAGATCAGCACCCACGTGCGGCTGCTCCTGAACGCTGGAAACGAGACGACGACCAGCCTGCTCAGCAACCTTGCGTTCCGATTGTTGGAGCAGCCCGGGCTGTACGAGCGGGTAGCCGACGACCGCTCCCTCCTGGTGCCGGCCATCGAGGAGTCTCTCCGCTTTGATGCCCCGTTGCAGGTGCTGATCCGGCGGGCCAATCGGGACGAGGTGGTCAGCGACACACTGCTCCGGCGAGGCGACGTCATCGCCCTGTCGACGCTGTCCGGCAATCGCGACGAGGAGGTGTGGGGCCCCACCGCCGGCGACTTCGACGTCGAGCGATTCCTCGGCCCCGCTCCCGCCCACATGGGCTTCGGCGTGGGAATCCACCACTGTGTCGGGGCGTACCTCGCCCGCCAGACCGCGATGATCGGCGTGAACGCGCTGCTCGACGCCATTCCTTCGATGCAGCTCGAAGACAGCTACCAGTACGAGAACGTCTCGTACCACATCTTCCACCGGCCCCGACGACTCCCGGTGACCTTCACGCGCGCCGTTGACTGACAGGGACCAACGCCCCGGTGACCATGATCGCCGAACGCGCCGCCGACCTCCTCCGCGGCGTGTGACAACCGAAGAGGTGGTTGGCCGCATCCTGCCCCGAGCTCGGCTGGTGGTTGACAGCGGGCGGCTCGGTTCTTACTATCGTGATGAATCATTCGAATAGTTCGCAGCAAGTCGACCCCGGGGCAGGTGTGCCGCGCCTCACTCACGGTGCCGACGGCGCTCGGACGGCATCACATGGGGGGACGAGCCGATGGGGAAACTGCGTCTATCTCACGGGG
>JBKOXV010000088.1:0-7972 GCA_046725105.1 bacterium
GGCCCGCCCGCCGCCTTGATGTGTTCGACGGCGAGGTCGATGCCGCGGCTCATGGTCTTGCCGTAAAACGAGCCGGTGCCGGTGAGGGCGAGCACGCTGCCGACCTTGAAGGGCATGCCCTTGCCGGCCGTGGCCGGATCGATCTTCAACATCGACGCCAGCTGCGTGCCGACATCGCCACCGCCACCACCGGCGCTCGTGGAGGCTCCGCCGCCACCGCCCGTGGTGGTCGCTCCTCCACCGCTGCTGCTGTTGTCGCCGCCGCACGCGGCCAGGAAGGCCGGACCGGCCGCCAGCGCCGCCCCGGCGATTCCCATCGTCCGCAACACGGCCCGCCGGCTCATGCCCTCCGGATCGAGCCGGTCGTCTTTCTCCTTGGTCACGTTTCCCCCTGTCTGTCGACTCGAGCAGAGCCCCGGCGGCCGAACCACCCGGCGCGAGGCCGGAGGCCCGTGACATCCCCCGTGTGGCCGCTCCCCCTTGGGAATGGAGTTGACATCCGTATCAACTCCGGCGCCGATTCTTAGCTCACCGCCGCGCGTCCAAGCAAGGGCGCTGACGCCGGGTCAGGAGGCAGGCGCCCCCCGGCGACGCGGCACCTCGTACGGCAGGCCGAGGGCGCGACAGAAGAGAAGCGTCACCTGGTGGACCGCCGTCTCTTCGTCGTAGGGCTCCCCCAGTACGAGCCACGCGAAGGCCGATCGGCTGACCATCGAACCCAGGGCGGTGGCAGCGTAGGCGGCGTCGATGGAGGTGTCGACGAGGCCCTCGTCCTGCCAGCGCCGGATCATGTGCGCCGTGCGCTCGACCCAGTGGTGGCGGAGGGTGAGGCGGATGTCGCGCAGCACGGGGTTGAAGGTGTCGACCTGGTCGATCACGGCCATCATCCGGGCGTTCTTGCGGTATGCCCGCAGGTAGCCCCGGTTCGTGCGCTCGATGCGGGCCCCGGGATCGGCCGGGGCCTCCGGGTCGGACGACGACTCGGCGCGGAAGTCGCGGTGCAGCTGCTCCACGACCTCCGCGAAGATCATCTCCTTCGAGTCGAAGTACGTGTAGAAGGTCCCGTAGGCGACACCGGCATCCTCGGTGATGTCGACGACGCGCGTGTCGTGGTAGCCCCGACGCTCGAACACGGAACGAGCCGCTTTCACCAGCGCGGCGCGTGTGCGTTGGCCCCGCAGCGTGAGGGTGCTGGGCACAGGCGCAGCAGTCGCACGCATCGCCCGGGCCATCGGACGAGTCTAGGGGATCGCCCCTGTCCGATCTGATGCGCGTTGTCCGTCGTACAGGTCGGGAACTCGAGTCAGTTCGCTCAGAGGAGGCGCCACCAGGACCGCGGTCCGCTGGCCCGGAGCTCGGCGCCGGTGTGCTCGGAGCGCATCCGGCCGCTGTTCATGACGTAGACGCGGTCGGCGCGGGCGGCGGCCGCCACGCTGGTCTCGGCCATCAGGATGGCTACGCCGTCGTCAGCGAGCGCTCGGAGGGTGCGGAGGACGCGGTCGGCGGCCGCTGGCGCCAGGAACTGGGTGGGCTCGTCCACCAGCAGGAGCACCGGCCGCACCATCAGGGCGATGCCGAGGGAGACCAGGCGCTGCTCACCGCCGCTGAGGGTGCCGGCCCGCTGGTCGAGGTGCCGAGCCAGCTCCGGGAAGGTGGCGAGCACCTCGTCGACCCGGCCGGCTCGCGCTGCTGGCGCCATGGGACCGGCGCCCAGCCAGAGGTTGTCGCGCACGGAGAGGTCGGCGAAGACAGGCCGGGTCGTCGGCACGTAGCGCACAGTGGCGTCGCCTCCCGCCGCCGCCCGCACCGCCACCGCGCCGATCGCCGCCGGCACGAGCCCGGCGACGGCGCGGAGGACGCTGGTCTTGCCGCTGCCGTTGTGGCCGACGAGGCCGACGACTTCACCGGCGCCCACGCGGAGGCTGACGTCGTACACCGCGACGCGGCGGCCGTAGCGGACGCCAAGGGCGTCGATGGTCAGGACGGCGCCGGGATCGACCGCCGGCCTCATCCATTCGAGGTCCGGGATCGTCCAGCGCCGCATGCGTCAGATCCGAACGGGCGGTACCGGCAGCCCCACCGCGCCGACATCGGCGGCGGGGATCCGGAAGATGGTGCCGCCCCGGGCCTCGTCCTCGGTGTTGTCCGCCGTGACCACGATCAGCTCGCCGCGGTCGGGGCCGGCGAAGCACAGACTGGTGACGGCGCGCGCGGGGACCGCGATCTCCACATCGGGCGCTCCGCTCGGGGTGTAGCGCCGCACACACCCGCCGCCGTAGACGGCCACCCAGACCGCGCCATCCTCGGCGACCGCCAGGCCGTCCGGTACGCCCCGTACCGACGCGAAGACGCCGCCCGACTCGCGGACGACCTCGCCACCGACGACCTCGTGCACCTTGATGACGCCTTCCGAACTGTCGACGTGATAGAGCCGGCTGCCGTCCGGCGAGAAGCCGATGCCGTTGGTGAGGCCGACGCCGTCGTACAGCTCGACGGCGACGCCCTCGGCATCGATGCGGTAGGCCTCGCCGGTGCGCCGCTCGCCTTCCGTGCTGAACGGATCGTCCCGCATCGACCCGGTGTACACACGCCCGGCGGCGTCGGTACACATGTCGTTGAACCCGGGGATGTCGTCGCGCTCGTAGAGCACACGAGTCGTGCCGTCGTGCACGTGGCACACGTTGCGCCCGGAGATGACGATGCCGCCGTCGGCGTGGAGGGCGATGCCGCCGACCCCGCGGCGCTTGGGAACCACCACGTCGATGGAACCGTCGGTGTCGCGCCGGTAGACGCCGCCGTTTGTGACGTCGCTGAAGTAGAGGCCGCCCTCGCTGTCGACGCGTGGTCCCTCGATGAGCCCGTACCCGAACGTCAGGGTGTCGACCATGGCGGCCAGTGTTCCAGACTGAGGCCAGCCGCCGAAGTTGGGCGCCTGGGTGCCCGAAGGGGCACTCTGGCACCCAACTTCCCGGCGACAACGGCTCGTCGCGGAGGAAGGCGACGCAGACGCGGCAGAGTAGAGACGTGGCCAAGGGCGTGCTGCGGGTCTACTTGGGCGCGGCGCCAGGCGTGGGCAAGACCTACGACATGCTCGACGAGGGATGGCGCCGGTTGCAGCGCGGCACCGACGTCGTCATCGGCTGGGTCGAGACTCATGGTCGGGCCCGTACCGCCGCCCAGGTGCGCGATCTCCCGGTCGTCCCCCGCCGGCACATCGCCTACCGGGGGTCGACCCTCGAGGAGATGGACGTCGACGCCGTCCTGGTCCGCGCCCCGCGGGTGGCCCTCGTCGACGAACTGGCCCACACCAACGTGCCCGGCAGCCGCAACGAGAAGCGGTGGCAGGACGTCGAGGAGCTCCTCGCCGCCGGCATCGACGTGATATCGACCGTCAACATCCAACACCTCGAAAGCCTGAACGACGTGGTCGAGCGCATCACCGGCGTGAAGCAGCGCGAGACCGTGCCCGACGATGTCGTGCGGCGAGCCGAACAGATCGAGCTCGTCGACATGACGCCAGAGGCCATCCAGCGGCGGATGGCGCACGGCAACATCTATCCGCCCGAACGCGTCGACGCCGCCCTGTCCAACTACTTTCGGCCGGGGAACCTGGCCGCCTTGCGCGAGTTGGCCCTTCTCTGGGTCGCCGATCGCGTCGAGGAGAACCTGCACACCTACGTGGAGACCCACGGCATCGACGAGGCCTGGGAGACGCGTGAGCGGGTCCTCGTGGCGCTCACCGGCGCGCCGGGCGGCGACAAGGTGATCCGACGCGCCGCCCGCATGGCGGGACGGCTCCGCAACGATCTCGTCGGTGTGCACGTGGTGCCGGGCGACGGTCTTGCCACCCGGACCGGTCCCGACCTCGACGCCCAGCGGACGCTGCTCGTCCAGCTCGGCGGCACCTACCGGGAGATGGTCGGCGACGACGTGGCGGCGGCCCTGGTCGACTTCGCCCGCGCCGAACGGGCGACGCAGATCGTCCTCGGTGTGACCCGCCAGAGTCGCTGGCGCCGCATCCTGAAGGGATCGATCGTCGACCGGGTCGCCGGCCACGCCGATCGCTTCGACGTGCACGTGATCTCCACCGAGCGGCCCTCGTCCTCCGACGATGGTCATCTGCCGCGGGAACGGCGCCGACGGGTGTCCTCGCTGCCGCCGGGCCGCCAGAGGGCGGGCTGGCTCTTGGCGCTCGTGGGCTTGCCCGTTCTCACCGTCGTGGCCACGCAACTGGCCGATCACGTGACGCTGCCCACGGTCCTGTTGCTGTTTCTCGCCCTCGTCGTCGCCATCGCCGCCGTCGGCGGCCTGATCGTCGGTGTGGTGTCGGCGGTCGCCGCCTCGCTGCTCGCCAACTGGTTCGTCGTGCCCCCGGTACACACCTTCACGATCGGTGAGGGCGAGAACATCGTCGCGCTCGTGGTGTTCGTGGCCGTGGCGCTGACCGTGAGCCTGCTCGTCGACCGCGTCAGCACCCGCTCCCGCCAAGCGATCCGGGCCCGCGCCGAATCGGAGGCGCTGGCGCGCGCCACGGCCACCCTCGTCGGCGAACACGACCCGCGGCCCGATCTCCTCGACCAGCTGCGAGTCACGTTCGGCCTCGACAGTGTGGCGCTGCTGTCGAACGGAGAGGACGGTTGGACCGTCGACGCCGCCGCCGGAGTCGATCCGCCCCGCCAGCCCTCCGACGGCGTTCGCTGGGACCTCACCGGCGACGGGACGTCGGTCCTCGTGACGCTGGGGCCCGACATGGATGCCGAGGACCAGCGGGTGCTGCGCACCTTTCTCTCCCAGCTGTCGCTCGCTCTCCAACGGGGCCGGCTCCAGGCCGAAGCGGCCGAAGCGGCCCGCCTGGCCGACGCCAACGCCCTGCGCACGGCGCTCCTGCAGGCGGTGTCCCACGACCTGCGCACGCCGCTGGCCACCATCAAGGCCTCGGCGACGAGCCTCCTCCAACCCGACGTGGCATGGACCGGCGATGAACGCCGCGAGTTCATCCGTGCCATCGACACAGAGGCCGACCGGCTCAACCGCGTCGTGGGGAACCTGCTCGACATGAGCCGGCTGCAGGCGGGGGTGATCCACGCCGCCAATCGGCCGGTGTATCTCGAGGACGTCGTAGCCCAGGCGCTGGCGTCGCTGACCGACACCGACGACATCGACGTCGCCGTTCCCGAGACCATCCCTCCCGTGGACGCCGATCCCGCCTTGCTCGAGCGGGTCCTGGTCAATGTGGTGGCCAACGCCGTGGCGTGGTCGCCCGTCGACCAGCCGGTGCGCGTGGAGGCCGGCGAGGTGAACGGCCGGGTGCATTTGCGGGTCATCGACCGCGGCCCCGGCATCGCCCCGGAGAACCGGGCCAAGGTGTTCGAGCCGTTCCAACGCCTCGGCGACCGCAGCTCGCTCGCCGGGGTGGGTCTGGGCCTGGCCGTTGCTCGGGGCTTCGTCCAGGCCGTCGGCGGCGATCTCCGGTTGGACGACACACCGGGCGGGGGGCTCACGGTGGTGATCGACCTGCCCGAGGCGTCGTGAACCGCATCCTCGTCGTCGACGACGAAGCGCAGATCCGCCGGGCCCTGGCCGTCAACCTGCGGGCCCGCGGGTACGAGGTCGAGCTGGCCGCCAGCGGCGAGGAGGCGCTCCACGCCGCCGCCCAGGGTCATCCCGACGTCGTGCTGCTCGACCTCGGGCTCCCCGGCATCGACGGCACCGAGGTGGTCCGGGGCCTGCGGGGGTGGTCGAGCGTGCCGATCATCGTGCTGTCGGTGCGGGATGCGGAGCGCGACAAGGTGGCCGCCCTCGACGCCGGTGCCGACGACTACGTCACCAAGCCGTTCGGGATGGACGAGCTCCTGGCTCGCCTCCGCGCCGCCCTCCGCCGGCGGCAGCCGACTGCGGAGACTGCCACCGTCACCACGCCGGACTTCACCATCGATCTGGCCGCTGCCCGGGTCACCAAGGATGGCGCCGAGGTTCATCTCACCCCGACGGAGTGGGGACTGGTCGAGAACCTCGTCCGCCACCCGGGCCGGCTCCTGACCCAGCGGTTCCTGCTGCAGCAGGTGTGGGGCCCGCAGTACGAGCGGGAGACGAACTACCTGCGCGTGTACATGGCCCAGCTGCGCCGCAAGCTCGAGCCCGATCCGTCACGGCCGCGTTACTTCATCACCGAGCCCGGGATGGGCTACCGGTTCGAGCCGCCGATCGACACCACGTCGCCGCCGACCCCCTGACCGCCGACCCCGGATAGCGTTCCCTTGGTGGCTGCCCTGATCGAGTCCCCGGCCGATCGGATCTACGAGGCCGTGCGACGGGCCGGCGGCCGCATCACGGTTCCCACACGCATGGTGGTGGCGGTGCTGCTCGACACCGATCGCCATCTCACCGCCGACGACATCATCGCCGAGGTCGAGCGGCGCACGCCGGGGGTGGCGCCATCGACCATCTACCGCGTGCTGCAGCGCCTCGACGAGCTCGAGATCGTGGAGCACGTCCACTCGGGCACGGGGCCCACGTTCTTCCACCTGCGCGAGCGGGGCCACGCCCACCTGGTGTGCAACGAGTGCGGATCGATCACCGACCTCCCCGATCGGCTCTTCGCCGGCCTGGCTCGCGCCGTCGATCGGGCCTACGACTTCTCGGTCGAGCCGCACCACGCCGCCCTGCTCGGCCGCTGTTCCCGCTGCCGTTAGCGCCGTCATCCGGGTGAAGCCCCTGCTTCGAACGGGGGACATGAAAATCGACATCGACACGTACACCAGGCGTGCCGGTCGTCTCCACCTGGACGGGATCGACTTCGACACGTTCCGCGCCCGTCCCCTCGATCCGGCCACCATCCGATGCCTGCGCTACATGCACGACATTGAGCACCACACCGTCTGCTATCTCAGGGACCTGCTGGCCACGCCGGCCCACGCCGACCACGAGGTCACGACGTTTCTCACCATGTGGAACTTCGAGGAGTTCTGGCACGGTGACGCCATCGGCCGGGTGCTGGCCGCCCACGACGAGCCGGCCGGGCAGCG
Source organism: bacterium (assembly GCA_046725105.1). GTDB lineage: Bacteria > Actinomycetota > Acidimicrobiia > Acidimicrobiales > Ilumatobacteraceae > DASXAI01. The sequence goes on from JBKOXV010000088.1 coordinate 7,026, forward strand.
GCGGGTCGAGGCGCTGCGACGTTCGCTGCGGTGGACCGACCGCTTCGGGCCCACCCTCCACGCCCTCGGTTCCGGCATCGTCGGCGCCTCCTACACGGCCGTGCACATGACGTGGGGGGCCATCAACGAGTGGACGACCCAGGCCGGGTACGCCCGGCTGGCGGCCCGGGCCGATCACCCCACGCTCACCGAGCTGCTCCGGCGCATCATGCGCCAAGAGGGCCGGCACGTCGACTTCTACGCCAGCCAGGCCATCAAGCGGCTGGCCGGCAGCCGCCGGGCCCAGCGCGTCACCCGCTTCGCTCTGAGCCGGTTCTGGAAGCCGGTCGGCTCCGACGTGATGCCCGACGCCGAGGTGCGGTTCCTCGTCAACCACCTCTTCGGCGGCGGCGACGGCGCCGCGGTCGTGGACCGCCTCGACCGCAACATCGACCGCCTCCCCGGCCTCGACGGCCTCCACCTCCTCCGGTCGGCGGCGGCGCGGTAGCTCTCGTCCCGCCTCTCTCCCGCCGTTCGCGCTAAATCAGCGACCTCAGAGGTTCTTGAACCAGCGTGAAACGGGAGGGGGAACGGGGGGCTAGGCCAGAGGGCCGGTCGCCAGCGTGACCTGGGCGGTGTGGGACTGGCCCGCCTGGTCGCTCCACGTCACGCTCACGCTGTCACCGGGATGGTGCTGGTGGAGCACCGACGTCAGCGACTCCGGTGAGTTGATGGCGCGCCCGTCGACCTCCGTGATGACGTCGCCGGCCTGGAGGCCGGTGTCGTCGGCGGGTGTATCGGCCACCACGTCGGTGATCAGCACACCGCCGCCGTTCGAGACGTCGACGCCGACGCCGAGGAACCCGGGGACGCCGATCGTGACCGTGTCGCTGGCTTGGCCGTTCTCGATCTGGTGGACGATCTCCAGGGCGTTGGCCAACGGGATGGCGTAGGCCTCGGTCCCTGTG
>JBKOXV010000068.1:0-12616 GCA_046725105.1 bacterium
TACCTACTGGGAGCGGGCCCGGGAGTTCATCGAGGACGAGCTCGTCACGCGGGGTCTCGTCGACCCGTCCGACATGGCGCTGTTCCTCGTGACCGACCGTGTCGAGGAGGCCGCCGACGAGATCCTCGGCTTCTACGCCAACTACGACTCGATGCGTTACGTGGGCGACGTGCTCGTGCTGCGGGTTCATCGCGCGCCGGACGACGCCCAGCTGGCCCAGCTCAACGACCGCTTCGCCCACCTGTGCGCGTCGGGTCGCATCGAGCGCACTGGTCCCCTGCCCGACGAGGTCGCCGACAACGACAAGCTGGAACTGGCCCGCCTCCGCCTCAACTTCGCCAAGCGCTACTTCGGGCAGCTGCGGTCCCTGATCGACGCCGTGAACGCCCTCGCCTGATCCTTTCACGCTGGTTTCACCACGTCTCGCGTGGTTCAGCCAGCGTGAAGGCGGAGGGGGTCAGTCCGCTTCGTCGGGTTCCCGCAGCACGGCGATGGCCTTCTCCACGGCGCGGCGGGCGCGGGTGAGGCGCCGCTCGTCGACGGGCAGCTCGGTGCCACCGGCGTCGATCGACTCGCGCAACCGCACGATCGCGAGGTCGGCGAGCTCGTCGGCGATGGCCTCCAGCCGGCCACGGATGTCGTCGAACTCACCGGGCACAGCCGATGGCCTCCGCCACGATCTCCATGGGGTGCTTCACGTCGACGCCCGCCGCCGCCAGGTGCAGGGCACACCCCGGGTTGGCGCTGGCGACGAGGCCCGGACCGGCCCGGGCGATGGCGTCGAGCTTGCGCTGCCGGATGGCAGCCGCCAGCTCGGGGTGGAGCGCCGAGTACGCCCCGCCGGCGCCGCAGCAGAGCCCCTCGTCGTCGAGCTCCACCAGCTCGGCGTAGGGCGCCAGCACGGTGCGCACGCCGGCGTGGGCCCGCTGCACGTGGCGCAGATGGCACGGGTCTTGCACGATGACCCGCCGACGGGACCCGGGACGAGCCGGGGGCAGGTCCGACATCCGCTCGGCCAGCCATTCCTGGATGTCGAAGACCCGCCGGCTGAACGCGGCGGCGTCGGGTGCGCCGAGCAGGTGCCCGTAGTCCTTCAACTGGGCCCCGCACCCGGCCGAGTCGACGAGGACGGGCGCCTCACCCGGCATCGACGCCATCACCCGTTCGGCCCGCCGGCGGGCCGGAGCCGTGAGCCCGGCGTGCACGTGCAGGGAGCCGCAGCAGTCGCTGCCCCGGCCCGGCAGGGCCACGCCCACGCCGGCAGCGCCGAGCACCGCCACGGCGGCGGCGTGCACGTGGCGCTGCCAGGCGTCCATCACACAGCCGGTGAACAGCCACACATCGGTCCCCGTGGCGGCCAGCGGTGCCGAGCGCAACGGCAGCCGCGGCAGGCCCACACGCCGTGGCACGAGCCTGGCCCGCTGGGCGACGGCCAGGGCGCGTGAGCCGGCGAGGAGCAGTCGGTGGTGTCCCAGGGCGCGGTAGGCCAGACGCTGCCACCACGGCGTGTAGCGATTCTCGGCCGCCAGCGCCGAGCGGGTGCCTTCCATCAGCCGCCCGAACGGCACGCCCGACGGGCACGCTGTCTCGCAGCCGCGGCACTGGACACAGGCGTCCATGAACCCGATGAAGTCGGCGTCGGCCGGCGCCCCGTCCCACTGCACGGCCCGCATGGCGGCGATGCGCCCCCGCGGCGACGCCGCCTCCTCGCCCGTGACGCGGTAGGTGGGGCAGTGCGGCAGGCAGAGGCCGCAGGCCACGCACGACGCCAGCTCGGGGTCGAGGACGTCGAGCTTCACGCCGCCACGCTTTCGAGCGCGGTGCGTCCCGGGTTGAGCCGGCCGCCGGGGTCGAAGGCGGCCTTCAACCGCCGGTGGAGCTCCACGACGGCAGGGGCAGGCACGCGCCGAGGCACGGGCCCGTCGGTGTGCACGACTCCGACGCCGATCTCGGCGACGAACCGCCCCGTCAGCGCCCGCAGCTCGCCCGGGGGCAGCGACGCCCTCCCGCCCGACGGCAGCTCCGGCGGGCCCTCCACCTCGGCGAGGGCGATCAACGCCGCCTGGGCGGCCACGTCGTCGGGATGACCCTCCAGACACACCCACGTCGTGGTGCCGTCCCACAGGATCGCCGTGGGCCGGTACAGCCGGCGCCGCACGTCCACCGGGTCGGCCTCACTGGCAAACCACCTCGACACCGCCGGCACCGGCCGGGTGCGCAGGATGACGTCGCCGACGAAGGCCAGCGTGCCCTGCGAGCCGACCAGCAGCCGGCACAGGTCGAACCCGCTCACGTTCTTCACGGTCGGCCCGCCCGCCTTGGCCAGCTGGCCGCCGGCGGTGACGACGCCCGCCTGGAGCAGGGCGTCTCGTACCGGGCCGTCGCCCAGCCGACGCACCGTGCTGCGGCCCGCGGCGAGGGCCCCGCCCACCGTGCCCGACGGCGGCAGGGTCACCCGTTGGCCGCGGGCGGCGAGCGCCGCGCTCAGCTCGTCGACGGGTGTGCCGGCCCCGCACGACACGGTCATCTCCTCGGGGGCGATCCACTCGATGCCCGCCGGGGCGTGCACGACCCGGACGCCGTCGACGGGACCGCCCCGAGTGGCTCGCCCCGTCACCGTCACCGGCCCCTCCGGCCCGACCTCCGCCGCGAAGGCGCTCAGATCCATGCGCTGGCCGGCACCGCCTGGACGTCGGCGCACCGGCTCCCCGCCGGGAGCACCTTGTGGGGGTTGGCGATCCCGTCGGGATCGAAGGCCTCGCGCAGCCGCGCTTGCAGGTCGAGGTCGGCCGGCGAGAAGAGCAGCGGCATCAGGTCGCGCTTCTCGAGACCGATGCCGTGCTCGCCCGACAACACACCGCCGGCGGCGACACTGACCCGCACGATCTCGTCGCCGGCGGCGTGGACCCGATCCATCACGCCCGGCTCCCGCTTGTCGAACACCAGCAGCGGATGGAGGTTGCCGTCGCCGGCGTGGAACACGTTCATAACGATCAGCTCGTAGCGCTCGGCGATGTCGTAGACGGCCCGGAGCACCTCGCACAGGCGGGCCCGCGGCACGACCGTGTCGTGGAGGTAGTAGTTCGGCTTCACCCGGGCGATGGCCCCGAAGGCGTTCTTCCGCCCCTTCCAGATCAGCGCCCGCTCGGCCGGGTCGACGGCGACGCGGACGGTCCGGGCGCCGTGCGCCCGCCCGATGGCGCTCACCTGCTGGGCGGCGGCGGCCACGCCGGCGGGCAGGCCGTCGACTTCGACGATGAGCACCGCGGCGGCGTCCAGCGGGAACCCGGCGTGTACGAAGGCCTCGACGGCGGCCGTGATGCGGGCGTCCATCATCTCGATGGCAGCCGGGACGATGCCGGCGGCGATGATGGCCGACACGGTGGCGGCCCCGTCGTCGACCGACGCGAAGTCGAGCAACAGCGTGTTCACGGCGGGCGGGTTCGGCGTGAGGCGCACGGCGATGCGGGTTGCGATCCCGAGCATGCCCTCGCCCCCGATGAAGGCGCCGCGTAGGTCGAGCCCGGGCGGCTCCGGGTCGACACCGCCCAGCATCGCCACCTCACTGTCGGGCAGCACCACCTCGACGGCGAGCACGTGGGTGCTGGTGACGCCGTAGGCGAGGCAGTGCGGCCCCCCGGCGTTGGTGGACACGTTGCCGCCGACCGAACACGACTGCTGGCTCGACGGGTCGGGTGCGAAGTGCAACCCGTACGGCGCCACATGGCGGGACAGGTCGAGGTTCAGCACGCCGGGCTGCACCCACGCCACCCGGGCATCGACGTCGACGTCGAGCACCTGGTTCATCTTGGTGGTGACGATCACGACCGGGTCGTCGAGCGGGACGGCGCCGCCGGCCAGGCCGGTGCCCGAGCCGCGCGGCACGAAGGGCCGGCCGTGGCGACGAGCCACCCGCACGCACGCCTGCACCTCGGCCGTCGACGTCGGGAAGCAGACGACGGCGGCGTGGCCCTCCATGTTGGACGCGTCGCGCCGGTACAGGCCGAGCTCGGTGCCACTGGCGTGGACGCGCGACGGACCGAGCACGGCCCGCAGGTCGGCGACCAGGGCGTCCACGCTCACGACGTCAAGCTACTGGTCAACGCACGAGACGACGCCAGGTGGCCTTCGCCCCCGGAACGCGCCACAGCCGGCGCCGGCGCGAGACGGGCACGTGCCGGCCCAGAGCTCGCGCCGTCGACGCCGCCGCTACCCGCCAGGCCCGCCCGGGCCGGATCAGGGCGAGCGTGTTGGCCGCCGACTGCTCCAGCGTGTCCGCAATCGCCGTCGGCGGGTAGTACCGACCACCGTCGGCGGCGGCGCGCCGCTCGCGCTCTTCCTCCTCGGCCGTCCAGGCCGCCAACTGGTCGGCGTTGCCGAGCACGCTCTTGCACGGCCGGCCGATGGCGTAGACGAACAGCGTGCGCGACGGGTCGGCGTCGGTGAAGGCCGCATCCTCGGCCAGGATGAGATCGACCCACGGCGCCGTCTCCTCCGGCGGCGCGTCGAGGAACGCCGGGTTCGGGGTGAGCACCACGTAGGCGATGGCGCCCCCCAGCGCCCGTTCGTGTTCGAGTGAGAAGTACCGCCGCATCACCGACAGCACCAGCTCCGAGTGGATGGCCTCGGTGGGATCCTCTTCCAGCATGACCGGTAGCCACGGGTAGTTCATGGGTGATCGGATCGCCGGCGGCAGCATGCCGTTGACGCGGTGAGCCGCGTCCCAGATGTCGCCCGGGTACTGATTGCGGTGCGGGCCGACGTAGTCCCATGACACCAACACGCCGTCGTCGCTGAGGATCTCGGCCACGGCCCGGAACACCCGGTCGACGTAGGCGATGTGGTGCCCGGCGGCGTGGTTCACCACGAGGTCGTAGCCGTCCTCCGGGAACACGGCCCCGTTCACGTCGAGCTGGTAGTGGCGGATCGGCAGACCGGCGGCGGCCCGGTCCGCCTCGGCCAGCAGGTCGGCGCCGATGTCGACGCCGACGGCCTCGACCACCACGCCGCGCTCCACCATCATCTTCTCCACCCACCCGTTGCCGCAGTTGAGCACCAGCGCCTTGCGGAAGGGCCGACCGTGCCAACGGTGCAGGTGGGTGATCCAATCGGTGTAGGGATCGTCGGTGGCCCGCCGCTGCAGGTACGCGTCGACCCCGGGCGCCTCGTTCCAGTAGCGATCCCGGTAGTACGTGTCGCTCGACGGCGGCACCGGGCCCGCGCTCACGAGCGGATCCGCCGCCAGGCCCGCCGAGCCACCGCGCTGAGGTCGTCGAGCGCGGTGCCGGCCGGCACGACACCCTCGAACGTCACGAACTGGTAGCTCTCACCGAGCCCGAGGCGCTCGGCCCCGGCCTGGGTGAGGACACTCACCAGCCCGGCCCCCTTGGCGCCGGCGATCATGGCCGGCACGTCCCATTCCGAGCCGTCGCCGTCGACGAGCGACCGGTCACCGGTGCGAACGGCCTCGACGAACGGCGCCGTGCCGAGCACGGTGGTGTCGACGCCGTGACGCCGCATCCGATCGGCGAGATCGAAGCCGAAACGCCACAGGACCCGCGTGTTGTCCTCGTGGAACTCCGGGGCGGCCGGCGCCGTCGTGATGCCTTCGAGCACCGGCACCTGCAGGTACAGCCGCCCGCCCGGAGCCAAGGTGCGGCGGATTCCGTCGAGGGCGGCGTCGGTGTCGGGCACGTGCTCCAGGACGTGGGCGGTGAGGAGCACGTCGACCGACCGGGCCGGTAGGTCGATCGCCTGCAGGTCGAGCCGGATCGAGGCACGGTGGGCGGAGATGTCGAAGTCGGAGGCGGTGTAGTTGAACCATTGCGCCATGGCGGCGCGGTAGGGCTCGCCCAGACGCGGGCTGGTCTCGAGCAGCCGCAACCAGCGGCGCCGCGGCGTGCGGCTCACGAAGCAGAAGAACAGGAAGCGGTCGCGCCCGTTGCTGCGGCAGCGCGGGCACAGCTGGCTCTCGACGTGGCGGGCGCCCTCGAAGGCGGCCCCCTCCCACCCACAGATGTTGCAGTAGCGGCCGTCACCGGGGGGCGGGTCGCGCCACGGCGAGGCCGGGAAGGTGAGGTCGGTCGTCGGCGGGCCCGTCGGGCTCGGGCCGTGGCGCATGTACTCGATCTGCTCGCGCCACAACCGCGGCGTCGTGGCGAGCCGCACGGCGTGGCGGCCCCGACGGACCCAGCGCGACCGGGTCGTCTCCTCGACGGCGGGCATCGGGCGCGACGGTACGCGATCGCAGGTATTCATCGGTGTTCACGACGGCCGCTCATAGAGTCCATGCATGGCTTCCCCGATTCCTGACGACCTGCACGAGTACGTCAGCTTCGAGGACCCGGACGAGGACCGCACGTGGGTCTTCGACGTCACGTTCCTGCTGTCGTCGTGGACGTGCATCTACGGCCGGGGCTGCCAGGGCGTGCTGACCGGACCGGCGGCGGAGCTCGAGCAGGGCTGCTGCAGCTACGGCGCCCACTTCATCGACGATGACGATCTCGCCACCGTCAAGGCGGCGGCGGCGCGGCTCACCGACGAGCAGTGGCAGCACCGGCGCACGGCTCGTCGGGGCGGCTTCCACCGGCTGCAGAAGGACGGCACGCGCGTCACCCGCCTGGTCGACGACGCGTGCATCTTCCTCAACCGGCCCGGGTTCGCCGGAGGCGCCGGCTGCGCGCTGCACCGCGCTGCGCTCGACGCAGGCGAGCGGTTCATGGACTGGAAGCCCGACGTGTGCTGGCAGCTCCCGCTCCGGCTGGACGAGCACACCGGCGAGCACGGCCACGTCACCTCCACGCTCCGGGAGTGGAAGCGCCGCGACTGGGGCGAGGGCGGGCTCGAGTTCCACTGGTGGTGCACCGAGAGCCCCGACGCCTTCGTCGGCGGCCAGCCGGTGTACGTCACCATGCGCGACGAGATCGTGGAGATCGTCGGCGAGCCCGTGTACGCCCTCCTGGCCGGGCTGCTGGCCCCGCGCCGCCGGCGGGCGGTGCTGCCGCATCCGGCCGTGCGACGCTAGCGCGCCTCGCCGGCCCTCCGTTTCACGACAGTTTGACGACCGGTGAGGTCGTTCAACTAGCGCGAAACCGATTACGTCCGCTTCGAGGCCCGCCGTCGATCGGGCTCGGCCAGGAGCCGTTTGCGGATGCGGATGGCGTCCGGGGTGACCTCGACCAGCTCGTCGTCGGCGATGAACTCGATCGCCGTCTCCAACGTGTGAACGGTGGCTGGTGCCAGCTTGGTCGCCTCGTCGTGGGAGTGGGTGCGCATGTTGGTCTTCTCCTTCTCGCGCACCGCGTTCACGACCATGTCGCCCGGGCGTGACGACTCGCCGATCACCATGCCCTCGTAGACGACGTCACCCGGCTCCACGAACAGCTCGCCACGGGTCTGGAGGTTGTCGAGGGCGTAGGCCGTGGCCATGCCCAGGCGGTCGGCCACCATCGCCCCGCCGGTGCGGTGGGGCAGCTCCCCCGCCCAACGCCTCCATCCGGCGTGGTGCTGATGCAGCAACGCCGTCCCACGGGTGGCGGTGAGGAGCAACGAGCGGAAGCCGATCAGGCCGCGGGCCGGCGCCTCGAAGGTGACGACCGTACGGCCGGGGTCGCCCGGGCGCAGATCGAGCACCCGTCCCTTACGCGGCGCCAGCGCCTGCGTGATCGTGCCGACGTGCTCGTCGGGGACGTCGCACACGCCGCGCTCGAGGGGCTCGTGGCGTTGCCCGTCGATCTCCCTGGTGACGACCTCGGGCCGGCTCACCTGGAGCTCGTAGCCCTCGCGCCGCATCGACTCGATCAGCACCGCCAGCTGAAGCTCGCCCCGCCCCGCCACTTCGATGACATCCGGTGAGTCGGTGTCGGCGACGCGGATCGACACGTTGCCGAGCACTTCGCGAGCCAGCCGCTCGCGAAGGTGCCGCGACGTGAGGAACCGGCCCGCCGTGCCGGCCAGCGGGCTGGTGTTGACGCCGAAGGTCATGCGCAGCACCGGCTCGTCGACGGTGAGGCGCGGCAGCGGGCGGGGGTCGTCGGGCGCGGCCATGGTGTCGCCGATCTCGATCTCGGGGAAGCCGGCCACCACGAACAGATCGCCGGCCGGGAGCTCGTCGACCTCGGCCCGTTCGACGCCCCGAAACGCCATCAGTTGTGTGAGGCGCCGTCGCAAGGGGGCCTGGCCGTCGGCGCACTCCTCCTCGAGCAGCGCCACGGAGTCGCCCTTGCGGAGCACGCCGTTGACGACCCGGCCGATGGCGAGGCGTCCGAGGTAGTCGGAGGCGTCGAGGTTCGTGACGAGGGCCTGCAGCGGCGCGGTGGCGTCGCCCGGCGGTGCCGGGATGGCGTCGAGCACGGTGTCGAGGAGCGCGGTGAGGTCGTCGCCGGGCCCGGGGAGACCGATGCCCTTCATCGACCGGCCTTCTCGGGCCACGGCCGACACGACCTCGAACACGAGGTGGTCGGGGTGGGTGGCCAGGTCGATGAAGAGCTGCTCGACCTCGTCCAGTACTTCTTCGGGCCGGGCGTCCGGACGGTCGACCTTGTTCAGGACCACGACGGCGGGCAGGTCGCGAGCCAGTGCCTTGGACAGCACGTACCTCGTCTGGGGCAGCGGGCCTTCGGCCGCGTCGACCAGCAGCAGCACGCCGTCGACCATGGCCAGGGCTCGCTCCACCTCGCCGCCGAAGTCGGCATGGCCGGGCGTGTCGACGAGGTTGATCTTGACGCCGCGCCAGATGACCGACGCCGCCTTGGCGAGGATCGTGATGCCGCGCTCCCGCTCCTGATCGTTCGAGTCGAGCACCCGATCGACGACGGCCTGATGGGCGGCGAACACCCCCGTGGCGCGCAGCAGCGCATCCACGAGAGTGGTCTTCCCATGGTCGACATGAGCCACGAGCGCGACGTTGCGCAGAGCGGGATTGGTCACGAGTTCACCAGCGGGCGGGGGCGGGTGCCGCCGCCGAGAGCGCTCCTAGTAGAGGTCGTCTTCGTCGTCATCGTCCTCGTCGAACGTGACGCCGTACTTCTCCGCGATGGCGGCGTACTCGTCATCCTCGGACGAGTGACGATGTTCCTGCTCACGAGGCCCGAACCCGAAGGCCTCCGGACCCGACTGCTTCAGCTTGCGCGCTTCTTCGAAGCGGCGATGACGACCCTTTTTCACGGCAGGGCTCCGACTTCAGTGAGGTGACATTGACGAGCAGTCTATCCACGCGCACCCCCCATTCCGGGGATCAGGGTCTGCTCGCGGCCCGCCGCCGTCGGGTCCAGGAAGGGCTCCGACCAGGGCGGACGTTCCCCACGACTGCATCGAGTGGTCTATCGGGAAGCGCCTGGCACGCTGCGTGGGGGCGAGCACCCGATGAGACGATCGCCCTACTCCGCCGCCCTGGCCAGCCATGGGACGATGGGACGGTGCCCCCCACGGTCGCGCTCGTCAACCAGAAGGGCGGGGTTGGGAAGACGTCGGTCACACTCGGCCTGGCGTCGGCGGCCTGGGCCGCCGGCGACCGGATCCTGGTCGTCGACCTTGATCCCCAGGGCAGCGCCAGCTGGCTCCTGGGAGTCGAACCCGACGACCGCCTGACGTCGGTGGCCGAGGTGCTGGTGGGCGGGCGCCACAGCCGGGTGGGCGAGGCCATCGTCGTGTCGTCGTGGGGCGACCAGGTCCATCTCATGCCGGCCGTGCCCCGCCTGGTCGCCCATGACGGCCCGGCCCAGGTCCGGTCGCGCAAGGAGCGCTTCGACGGCCTGGCGACCGGCCTGGCGCCTCTGAGCGACCACTACGACGCCATCCTCATCGACTGCCCGCCCAATCTCGGCATCCTCACTCTCAACGGCCTCGTCGCCGCCGAGCACGCCCTCATCGTCGTCGAGCCGAGCGTGCTCGGCGTCCGGGGCATCCCGGCCGTCAAAGGCGCCGTCGACGACCTCTGGTCCCGGCCCGGCGCCCATGTGTCGCTGGCCGGCGTGATCGTCAACAAGCTGCCCGCCCTCTCGAGCGACGCCGAGCGCCAGTTCCACAGCCTGGGTCAGGCCGCCGACGGCGTCCCGGTGTGGCAGCCCGCCGTGCCCCAGCGGGTCGCCGTGCCCAAGGCGGCGTCGGCTCGCCAGCCGGTGCACGCCATCGGGAGCCAGGCCACCGACGTCGCCGACGCCTTCGACCATCTCTGGCTCCGGCTGCGGCGCCTCCTGCGCCGCCGGGCCGCCAGCGTGGAGCCACGCGCTAGCTCAGACTGAGGAGGCGCAAGCCGCCCCGGCCGTCGAAGGCCAACGCGGCGTGGCCGTCGACCAGATGACGGATGTCGTCGCCGACGGTGGCGGCCCGCCATCCGTGCAACAGTCGGGCGTCGGGGTCGCCTCGCAGCAGGTCGATCAAGTCGGCCCGGGTGGCCAGCAGCGCGGTGTCGATGCGCTGGTCACGGGCCAGCTGGCTGACCCAGGCCGACACCAGGGTGACGGCCGGGCGGAGGTTGCGGTCGAGCTCGTCCCCGTTCGTCTCGGGCATCTCGATCGGATGGGCCAGCCCGTCCTCGACGGCGGCGAGGAGCTCGCCGGCCGTCGCCCCGCGGGCGTGGCGGTCCTCGACACCTCTCGTCTCGCGCAGGTCGTCGGCGGTGGCCGGCGGCCGTTGGGCGATCCCGAGGACGGCCAGGTCGGGCAAGATGAAGCGCACGGGCAGATCGAGCTCGGCGGCCCGACGCTCCCGCCACGCCGCCACGGCACGGGCCACCCCCCGGCTCCGACCGCGCAGGGTGCGCACGTCCTTCAGCTTCAGCCAGGCGTCGTCGGGATCGCCGGGTCCGGTGGGGCGGGTGCGGAGCTCCTCGCACTCGGCCTCCGCCCATTCGAGCCGCCCGAGGGCCGCGAGCTGGGCGACGACGCGGTCGTGCAGCGCGAGCAGGTGGGCGACGTCGGCGGCGGCGTAGGCCTGCTGCCCCGCCGTCAACGGGCGGCGGAGCCAGTCCGACAGGCGATCGGCCTTCGGCAGCTTGACGCCGAGCTCGGCGGCGAGAAGGTTGCCGAGCGACGGCGTGGCGTGTCCGAGGAACCCCGCCGCCAGCTGGGTGTCGAACAGGCGGCTCGGCACCGCCCCGCAGACACGGGTGAGGACGTCGAGATCCTGCTGAGCGGCATGGACCACGGCGACGCCCGGTCCGCGAAACAGCGTCTCGATCGCACCCAGGTCGACCGCCAGCGGGTCGACGAGGACGATGCCGTCGGGCCACGCCAACTGCACCAGGGCGACCTTCGGGTGATAGGTGCGCTCGCGGTGGAACTCGGTGTCGAGGGCGTAGCGCGGTTCCGCCCGCAGTTGGTCGAGCACCTCGGCAAAGGAGGCGGCGTCGGCCACCCAGCGAGCGTCCTCGCTCACGTCGCTCCGGGACCCGTGACGACCTCGCGGCCGCTCTCGATCCACGCCAACGTGCCGCCGGCGACGTTCACCGCCCGGATGTGCTGCTGCTCCAGGAACTCGGCGGCCGTGAAGCTGCGGCCTCCACTGCGGCAGATGACGAGCAGCTCCTGGTCGGCCGGGAGCTCGCCGAGTCGGTCCGGTACCTCCCCCAGGGGGATGAGGCACGCCCCCGGGACGTGACCCGCCACGTACTCGTCGGGCTGGCGCACGTCCAGCACGAAGGCGCCCGCCTCGAGGCGGGCGGCCAGCTCGTCGACGGAGATCTCTGACACGGACACGGCTGCTCAGGCTACTGGCGAAGATCCTCGGGGTGGTTCGCGTTCCAAAGGTGTTCAGCCGGCACGGGCACGTCGGCGACCGAGAGCCGTTCCATGGCGACGTGCACCGCCCGTTCGCCGGCCAGATAGGCGTCGGCCAGCTCGTCACGGCACTCGTCGATGCGCCACGCCGCGCACAGCGGCTCGCGACGGCCCGAATGGGCGGCGGCGACGTCGGCGGCGGTGTCGGAGCTGAGCCGGTCGAGGAGCGCCGTGACGACGTCGGGCGGCAGCCAGGCGAGGTCGGTGGCCAGTACGACGATCACGGGATCAGCGGCCAGCTCCATGGCTGTCACGAGCCCACCGAGCGGACCGTTTCCCTGGCGCCCGTCGGCCCGGGCGTCGAGGCCGAGGGCGCCGAGCCGGCTGAGGTCGCCGCCGACGGCTATGACCGACCGGGCGCCGGCGGCGCCGAGTGTGGTCGCGACCCGCACCACCATCGGCACGCCCTCCACCGTGACGAACGCCTTGTCTCGTCCCATGCGCCGGCTCTCGCCGCCCGTCAACACGGCACCACCGAAAGGTCGCACAGCGGCGCACCGTATCGTCGCTGCATGCCGCTCTACTCGTTCGAGGGCGTCTCGCCCGAGGTCCACCCGACTGCCTTCATCGCGCCGACGGCCACGCTCGTGGGCAACGTCATCGTGGAGGAGGGCGCATCGGTGTGGTATGGCGCCGTGATCCGGGCCGACTTCGCGCCCGTGATCGTGCGGCGCGGCGCCAACGTGCAGGACGGCGCCGTGCTCCACGGGCCGCCCGGGCAGCCCACCGACGTCGGCGCCGGTGCCACCGTGGCCCACCTGTGTGTCGTGCACGGGGCCGTGCTCGGGGAGGAATGCCTCATCGCCAACGGCGCCACCGTGCTCGACGGTGCGCAGATC
>JBKOXV010000316.1:0-12412 GCA_046725105.1 bacterium
GCCCGCCGCTACCCCCTTCCCCAGGGCATGGACCTGGGCGACCTCATCCAGGAGGGCAACCTCGGTCTCGAGCACGCCGTCGACAAGTTCGACTGGCGCCGCGGCTTCAAGTTCTCCACCTACGCCACGTTCTGGATCCGCCAGGCCATCGGCCGGGCCCTGGATCAGAAGGCGAGCCTGGTCCGGCTGCCGGGAGACCGCTCGGCCAGCCTCCGGGCCGCCCTGCGCCAGGCCTCCGGTGACGGCGAGGAGCTCGACGCCGAAAGCGCTCGGCTCCACCGCCTGTCGACCCCGGTCTCCCTCGACCGCACCGTCGGAGACGACGGGGACACCACCCTGGTCGATCTCATCCCTAACGAGCAGGGCACGCCGGAGGACGCCGTGATGGCGGCGGTCGACGGTGAGCTGCTCGACGAGCTCCTGTCCACCCTCGACAAGCGGGCGCGGTTCGCCGTGGAAGCCCGTTTCGGCCTGCTCGACGGACGCCGCCAGAGCTTCCGCGAAGTAGGCGAGAACCTCGGTGTCACCGCCGAGGCCGCCCGTCGGCTCGTGAAGCGAGCCGTCGCCGGCCTCAAGGACGACGCCGCCAAGATCCTGGCCGCCTGAGGCACTCCCCCCGCCTTTCCGGCCAGCGTGCGCCGCCCGACCCCCAACGGGCTGAGCGCTGTGACACCGCCGCCACGAGCCCCCAACGTGGCGGCGGTGGCGCGCTCGGGCCACTCCCTCCCGTTTCGCGCTGGTTCAAGAACCTCAGGGGTCGTCAAACCAGCGTGAAACCGGAGGGGCGCGTGAAACCGAAGGGGGGCGAGGCATTCCGCTGCTTAAGCTGGTCAGCCGTGACCGCGCCGTGGACGCCGTCGTCGTGGCGGGAGCGGCCTGCCGAGCAGCAGCCGCCCTGGCCCGATGAGGTCGCCGTCGAGCGCGCCCTGAAGCAGGTCGCGTCGTTCCCGCCGCTCGTGTTCGCCGGGGAGGCCCGCAACCTCACCGCCGCCCTGGCCCAGGTAGCCGCGGGCAAGGCCTTCCTGCTGCAGGCGGGCGACTGTGCCGAGAGCTTCGAGACGTTCTCGGCCGTCAACATCCGGGAGAAGCTGCGCGTCGTTCTCCAGATGTCGGTCATCCTCATCTACTCGCTCGGCGTCCCGGTGGTGAAGGTCGGCCGGATCGCCGGCCAGTTCGCCAAGCCCCGCTCGTCACCCACCGAGCGGGTCGGTGACGTGGACATCCTCTCCTTCCGTGGCCACATCGTGAACGACCCGGCACCGACGGCGGCGGCCCGGGTGCCCGACCCCGACCGGATGGTGCAGGCCTACCACCAGGCCGCCTCGACGCTGAACCTGCTGCGAGCCTTCAGCAAGGGCGGCTTCGCTGACCTCTCCCGAGTGCACGCCTGGACCCAGCAGTTCGTGGCGACGAGCCGAGAGGGACAGCGCTACGAGCAGCTGGCCACGGAGATCGAACGGGCCCTGCGGTTCATGCGGGCGTGCGGCATCGAGCTGGAGAGCAACTTCCAGCTCCACGAGGTCGACGTCTACACCAGCCACGAGGCGCTGATCCTGGGGTGGGAGGAGGCCCTCACCCGCCAGGACTCCCTCACCGACCACTGGTACGACTGCTCGGCCCACCTGCTGTGGATCGGCGAGCGCACCCGCCAGCCCGACGGCGCCCACGTCGAGTTCCTCCGAGGCGTCGGCAACCCGCTCGCCTGCAAGCTGGGCCCGACGGCGTCGGCCGACGAGCTCCTCGAGCTGTGCGAGGCCCTCAACCCAGACCGGGTCCCCGGCCGGCTCACGTTCATCTCCCGGATGGGGGCCGACCGCGTCGAAGACCGGCTCCGACCGCTCATCCGGGCCGTCGCCGCCGCCGGCCACCCGGTCGTGTGGGCCTGCGACCCGATGCACGGCAACACATTCACCGCGCCCAACGGCCGCAAGACGCGCCACTTCGACGACGTGATCGCCGAGATCGCCGGCTTCGTGCGGGCGCACCGGGCCGAGGGCTCCTGGCCCGGTGGCGTCCATGTCGAGCTCACCGGGGAGGACGTCACCGAGTGCCTGGGCGGCGCCGAGGAGGTCCTCGACGTGCACCTGGACGAGCGCTACGAGACGGTCTGTGATCCCCGGCTCAACGCTCGCCAGTCCATCGACCTCGCCTTTCGCGTCGCCGAGCTCATGCGCACCTGAGCGCCGCGACTAGGCAATTCGGCCCATTCATCCCGAAAAGGGGTTGCACCTGCTTGTCTGGCTGCGGTCTCTCAGGGAGAGTGAGGGCCTCGGCCACGTGGCGGAAGGGCGACGCGGGGGATGAAACCGACTCGAAAGGCCCTGGCCGCCATCGGGGTGCTACCGATGGCGCTCGGGGCGGCCAGCGTGACATTCGCGCGCGCCCCCGCGGCCGCCGACGACGACCCGCCCGGCGCCGCCCTCGACGCCGCCGTCCTCGGTGTCACCGGCCCCGTCGACCTCGTGTTGCGACTCAGCCGGCCCGGCGTGGCCGAGACCGTGGGCCCCAACGCCACCCGCGACGGCAACCTGCCCGACACCGCCAGCCAGCACGCCACTGTCGCCGCCGCCGAGGCCCAGCAACGGTCGGTCGCCCGCGCCGCCGCCGGGGTCGGCGCCACCAAGATCGGCACGCTGTCGCGCTCGCTGAACGGCGTCGTCGTCCACGCCGACGCGTCGGCCATCCCGGCCCTGGCCGCCCTGCCCGGCGTCACCGCCGTGCTGCGCGTTCCCACCTACGTCACGTCGTGGCCCCGCGACAAGCCCGTCCCGTCCGGCAGCCTGGCCCAGGCGACCCGCTATTTCGACGTCGATCGGATGCGGGACGAGCACCTCGACGGCTCGGGCATGCGGGTGGCGGTCATCGACTCGGGCATCGACTACACCCACGCCAACCTCGGCGGCCCCGGCACACCCGACGACTACCGGCGCTGCTACGGCACCCCGCCCGGCAACGGCGTGGCCGAGGATGACACCCAGCCCCGCAACGTCGCCCCGGCGGGCGGGTGCGCGGCGCTGTTCGGCGACGGTGCCACCAAGGTGATCGGCGGCTACGACTTCGTGGGCGAGTCGTGGCCGAACGGGGCGGTCGCACCGGACCCGAACCCGATCGACTTCGAGGGCCACGGCACCCACGTGGCCGACATCCTCGCCGGCGCCAGCGGCGACGGGACGCACCTCGGCCTGGCCCCGGAGACCAAGCTCTACGCGCTGAAGGCGTGCTCGTCCCGCACCACGTCGTGCGACGGCGCCGCCGTCCTGGCCGCCATCGACTGGGCGCTCGACCCGGACGGCGACGGCGACATCAACGACGCCGTCGACGTCATCAACATGTCGTTCGGGTCGCTCTACGGTCAGCCCGAGGGCGCCGGCACGCTGGCCGTGGCGAACGCCGTGCGGGCCGGTGTCGTCGTGGCCGTCGCCTCCGGCAACGACGGCGACAAGCCGTGGGTCGTCGGCCAGCCCTCGGTGGCGCCGGGCGCCATCTCCGTGGCCGAGACGGCGCTGCCCGACGCATCGCTCCTCCCCGTGCACGTCGTCTCGCCGACCATCGACGGGCTGCCCGACAACACCGTGACGTACGCCGTGCCCCAGCCGTGGTCGCCCGCGCCGGACGAGCCCATCTCGGGCGTCCTGACGATCCCCACCGGCGACGTCGGATTCACCGGCACGGCGCCGAACCTCGGCTGCGACGCGTCCAACTTCGCCAACTTCGACCCGGCGACGTCACCGGTCGCCGTGGTCGACCGCGGCACGTGCGACGCCAGCCTGAAGACGTCGAACGCCGCCGCCGCCGGCGCCCTGGCCGTGATCCTCGTCGACGACCGCGACGAGGTACCGCCGGCGCTCAACCTCGGGCAGGGCGACCCCCGCGTGCCGGCCGTGTTCATCACGCTCGCCCACGGCACTCAGCTGAAGATGGCGATGGGAGCCGGTCCCGTCGAGGTCATCATCGACCCGGCCGACCGGATCTCGCTCACCAACACGATGGCCGACACATCCTCACGCGGTCCGTCGCAGATCGGCGGGGCCGTGAAGCCCGACATCGGCGCCCCGGGCGCCTGGACGTCGGCGGTAGCCGGCAGCGGCACGCTCGAACGGCCCTTCAGCGGTACCTCCGGGGCGACGCCGGTCGTAGCGGCGGCGGCCACCCTGCTGCGCCAGGCGTTCCCCGACGAGGACCCGGCCACCATCAAGGAGCGATTGATCGGTACGGCCGACACCGCCAACCGCACCGCCGATCTCGACGGCAAGCTCCGGGCCACGCCGGTGTCGCGCATCGGCGGTGGCGAGGTGCGACCCTTCGCCGCCTTCAACGCCGACACCCAGGTCGGCGATCCGGCCAACGGCGCCGGCAACCTGTCGGTCGGAGTGCAGACGGCGTCGGCCCGCAAGTACGTGCTGAAGCGGATCACGATCCGCAACTCCTCCTCCGAATCCGAGAGCTACCGGCTGGCGCTCGGGTTCCGTGATCCGGCCGACGCCAAGACCAACGCCATCACCCTGTTCGCCCCCTCCGCCGTGGCCGTTCCGGCCGGCGGTGAGGTCTCCGTGCCGGTGGTGTTCATCGTCAGCCCCGAGCGGCTGCCGGCCTGGCCCTATTTCGATCGCGACCACGACCTCGGCCTGGCCGGCGCCACCGGCGACGACGGTCGCCGGCTCGACCGGGCCGAGTTCGACGGCTACATCACGGTCCGCCGCAGCGACAACAGCGTCGCCGCCACGCTCGGGTGGCAGGCACTGCCGAAACGGGCCGCCGCGGTCACGCCGTCGGCCTCGCAACTGACTCTGGACAGCAGCGGCACGGCCCTCGTCGAGTTGCGCAACGCCGGCGTCGAGGACGGCGTCGTCGACGCCTTCTCGCTCACCGGAGCGAGCCCGCGGCGCGACGCGCCGGCGGCAGGGGAACCCGGCACGCCAGGATCCAACGAGGCCGTCATCGACCTCGCCGCCGTCGGCGTGCGCACCGTGGGTGACTCGCTGCAGTTCGCCATCACCCAGTACGACCGGCGGCCTACACCCGAGGTCCCCGCCCTCGTGCGCGTCGAGATCGACACCAACGGCGACGGCACTCCGGATCGCCTGGTCTACAACGACGACTTCAACTCGTTCCGGCCGCTCGACGGTCGCTCCTTCGTCTTCGCCGGCCCCGACGGCGCGACGCCGACTCGCCTCGGACCGGTCGACGCCGATGCCGACTCCGCCAACCAGGTCTTCAGCGTGCCGCTGGCCCAGCTCGGCCTGCAGCCGGGCCAGACATTCGGGTTCAGGGTGCTCGCGTTCGACCGCTACTTCAGCGGCCACCTCGAGGACCGCGTCGACGACATGTCCTACACAGTCGGGCGACCCCAGTTCTCAGTGGCCGACGGCACCACGTTCGTGGTGCCGGCCCACTCGACGGCGGCCGCCATGGTGAACTCCGATCCGTTCGGCGGGCCGAGCAGCGAGACCGGCGTTCTCCTCGCCTACCGGGTCAACGCCGGGGCCGAGTCGACGGCCATCACCGTCACCGCCCCCTAGCGTCCTCTCCTCGTGGACGTGCTGGCCCAGATCGACAGCTGGGGCGCGCCCACGGCGGCCGCGGCCGTCATCACGCCGGACGGCCGGCAGCTTGCTCGCCATGGCCCCACCGATGCCGTCCTGCGGGTGGCTTCGGTGGCCAAGCTGCTGACGACGTACGCCACCCTGATCGCCGTCGAGGAAGGCACCGTCGCCCTCGACGAGCCCGCCGGCCCACCCGGCGCCACGGTGCGCCACCTGCTGGCGCACGCGTCCGGATACGGGTTCACCGGCACCACGCCGATCGCCCGGCCCGGCCGGAGGCGGATCTACTCCAACACCGGCATCGAGGTGCTGGCCCGTCACGTCGAGGCGGCGGCCGGCCTGCCCTTCGCCGACTATCTCGACGAGGCCGTGCTCACGCCCCTGGGCATGACGTCGTCGACGCTGCGGGGCTCCCCCGCCCACCAGCTCCACAGCACCGTCGACGAGCTCGGTCGGTTCGCGGCCGAGCTCTTCGCACCGACGCTCATCGCGCCGGCCACGCTCGCTGAGGCCACGTCGGTGCAGTTTCCCGGCCTGGCCGGCAAGCTGCCCGACATCGGCACGTTCGACCCGCTCGACTGGGGCCTCGGCTTCGAGCTGCGCGACGCCAAGCAGCCGCACTGGACCGGCACCACCAACTCCCCCGCCACCTACGGCCACTTCGGCGGGTCGGGCTGCTTCCTGTGGGTCGATCCCGCGGCCGGCCGTGCCCTCGTCGTCCTCACCGACCGTGACTTCGCCCCCTGGGCCCTCACCGCCTGGCCCGCCCTCTCGGACGACGTCCTGCGGTTCTGACGAAGATTCGGGCGGGTTTTGCGCCCCCAGCGACGCGAAAACCGGGGGAGTCCCCGGAAAATTTCGTTAGGCTTGCTAATGATGATGGTGGAGCCTCAGACCGAACTGGACACGGAGCTGGCCGCCGACCTGCGGCTTGCGGTCGGGCGCCTGGCCCGGCGGCTGCGCCAGGTGCAACTGGGCGGGCTGTCGTCGTCCCAGGTGTCGGCGCTGTCGGCCGTCGAGCGCCTGGCGCCGGTGCGCCTCGGCGACCTCGCCGCCTTCGAGGGCGTCACCGGACCGACGCTCACCAAGATCGTCACCCACCTCGAGACGATCGGGCTGGTGGCCCGCACCGCCGACGCCGCCGACCGGCGCGCCGCTCGCATCACCCTCACCGCCGAGGGCCGCGAGCGCCTGCAGCGCATCCGTTCCGACCGCGACGCCTTCCTCGAACACCGACTGCGCAACCTCGACCCCGACGACCGGGCCGCTCTCGCCGCCGCCCTCCCCGTGCTGCGGGGCCTGGCGGCCGAGGGCGAGCGATGAGGCGCCGCGCCGCGTCGACCTTCGCGTCGATCCTCCACTCCCGCAACTTCCGCCTCTACATGACGGGCCAGACCATCTCGATGGCGGGCACGTGGATGCAGTCGGTGGCGCTGGGCTGGCTCGTGCTGCAGCTCACCGGGAGCGGCACGATGCTCGGCCTCGTCACGGCCGCCCAGTTCGTGCCCGTCCTGTTCCTGGGCCCGTTGGGCGGCGTCGTGGTCGACCGGTTCGACACCCGCCGGCTGTTGACGATCACCCAGCTCGCCGCCGGCTTCCTCGCGGCGCTCCTCGGCGTGCTCACGATCACCGACGTCGTGCAGGTGTGGATGGTCTTCATGCTGGCCGTGCTGCTCGGCGTCGTCACCGTGGTCGACAATCCGGCCCGCCAGACGTTCGTGCTCGAGCTGGTCGGACCGGATCTGCTCAGCAACGCCATCACGTTGAACAGCGTCAACATCAACGCCGCCCGCGTCGTCGGGCCGGCGATCGCCGCCATCACGATCGCGCTGGTGGGAGTGGGCCCCTGCTTCCTCATCAACGGCGCGTCGTACGTGGCCGTCATCGTCGCCCTGACCATGATGGACCGCGGCGCCATGATCCCCAAGATCCTCGCGCCGCGCGCCAAAGGCCAGGTCCGTGAGGGGTTCCGCTACGTGTGGCACGATCCGGCGCTCCGGACGCCGTTGATGATGATGGCCCTCATCGGCACCTTCGCCTATGAGTTCCAGGTGATCCTTCCGATTTTCGCCAAGTACGGCTTCGACGGGGACGCCGGCACCTACGGCTTGATGAGCGCCGCCATGGGCGTGGGCGCCGTGGCCGGCGGCCTGGTCGTGGCGGGCCAGAATCGCTACGGGCTCGGGCCGCTGGTGCGGGTGTCGTTCGCCTTCGGCGTGGCGATCGGCCTGGTGGCCATCTCGCCCACGCTGCCCGTGGCCATCGCCTCGCTCGTGCTCGTCGGCGTGGTGAACATCGCCTTCCTCGCCCGCGCCAACACCACGTTGCAGCTCACGGCCGATGCCGCCATGCGGGGCCGCGTCATGGCGATGTGGACGGTCGCCTTCCTCGGCAGCACGCCTGTCGGTGGGCCGATCATCGGCGTCATCGGACAGGCCGCCGGCCCCCGCTGGGGCCTGGCGACGGGCGCCACGGCGTGCATCGTCGCCTCGGCCATCGGCGCCGGGCGGGCCCTGGCCGCGCGCGATCGCACGCGGCCGGTCTACCGCTCGCTGCTCGGTTCGGCCGGCATCGGCAGCCGGAGCTCGTCGGCGATCGCTCGCGCCAACCACGCTGCTCGGTCGTCGTAACCGGCCGAGGTGAGGTGGATGCCGTCCTTGCCGAGGAGGTCCTTCCGGCCCTGGATGTAGGACGACCAGTCGAGCACGGTGAGGTTGGGGCGGACGGCGGCTTCGGCGTCGAGGGCCAGATCGAAGCGGCGGGCGGCGGCCGTGGCGTCCTTCGTGTCCTGCCGGTAGATGTTCACCCACAGCACCGGCGTCTTGTCGCCGACGACGGCGAGCATCTGGCCGATGCGAGCCTGAGCGGCCTCGACGGTGAGGCTGGCCCGGGCGTCGTTCGTGCCGAGGGCCACCACCACGAGATCGCGGTCGGCCTTCACTTTCGTGAGCGGCGTCACCCCGGCGGCGATGTCGCGCCCCGACTGGGCGTCGATCTTGACGTCGAAGCCGTAGCGCGTCGCGAGGGGCGGCAGGCGGGTGCGTACGCCTTCGGTGAGCGAGTCGCCCACGATGGCCACCTTGGTGCCGAGCGGTGCAGGTCGGGTGGTGGTCGTCGTCGGCGCGAGGGCGTCCATGACGGAATCGTCCGTGGCGCCGCTCGTGGTCGGCTCCGGCGGCGGGCTGCCGGTGTCCTCGACCGGCGTGAGACCGGACGAGACAGTGGCGGCGCGCCCGGCCACCATGCTGATGCCGCCGAACAGGGCGGCGCAGGCGACGACGGCCAGGCTGGTCCAGAGCCATCGCGGCGGGCGGGGGACGCGCGGCATGACCGGACCAAGGTACCGGCCGACGCGGCGGCGTACAGTGCACGGCCATGGGGATCGACTCGTCGAAGGTGACGGCCCTACTGGCGCGCGCCCGCCGCGAGGTGGATGACGGTTTCCTGCCGTCGGCGCAGATCGCGCTGGCGCAGAACGGCGAGCTGATCGCCTTCGAGGCCTACGGCGACGCCACCACCGACACGCGTTATGTCGTGTTCTCGTGCACCAAGGCCTTCGTGGCCGGCGCCATGTGGGCTCTCATCGGTGACGGCGTCGTCGACGTGCGGAAGTGGGTCGTCGACTACGTGCCGGAGTTCGGCACGAACGGCAAGGACGTCATCACTGTCGAACAGGTGATGCTGCACACCAGCGGGTTCCCCCACGCGCCGCTGGGACCACCGCAGTGGGCGACGGCCGAGGGCCGGCGGGCTGCCTTCGCCCGATGGAAGCTGAACTGGGAGCCCGGATCGTCCTACGAGTACCACGCCACGTCGGCCCACTGGGTGCTGGCGGCCATCATCGACGCCGTCACCGGCGACGACTACCGCGACGTCGTGGCCGACCGCGTCACAGCGCCGGCCGGTCTCCCCCGCGTGCTCGGCCTCGGCCCGGGCGAGCAGGACGGCATCGCCCGGCTCGTGACGGTGGGCGACGCCGCCACCCCCGAGGAGATCAAAGCGGTGTTCGGCGTGGAGAGCCTCCCCGTCACCGAGGTGACGCCCGAGGCGCTGCTGGCCTTCAACGACCCCGCCAACATCGAGGTCGGCGTACCCGGCGGTGGCGGCGTGATGCGCGCCTGCGACCTGGCCCTCTACTACCAGGCCCTGCTCCACAACCCGGGTGAGATGTGGAAGCCCGACGTGCTCGCCGACGCCACCTCGGTCGTGCGCAACCGCATCCCCGAGCGATGGACCGGCGTGCCGGCCAATCGCAGCCTCGGTCTCATCCTCGCCGGCGACGACGGCTTCAGCCACGTCCGGGGGTTGGGCCGCACCGTGTCACCGGGCGCCTTCGGCCACAACGGCGCCGGCGGTCAGCTGGCGTGGGCCGATCCGGCCACGGGGCTCTCCCTCGGCTACTGCACCAACGGGCTCGACCAGCACGTCGTGCGTGAGCCGCGGCGCGGGACGGCCATCTCCAGCCTGGCCGCCGTCTGCGCCTGACCCCTCCCACTTCCGTTTCACACCAGTTCGAGAACCTCTGAGGTCGTCGAACCAGCGTGAAACGCAGAGCAGGAGGAGGAGGCTCAGTTGAGCCGCTCCACGATCATCGCCATGCCCTGACCACCGCCGACGCACATGCTCTCCATGCCGATGGTGCCGCCCGTGTTCTCCAGGCCGTTGAGCAGCGTGGCCATGATGCGGGCACCCGTCATGCCGAAGGGATGGCCGAGGGCGATCGCACCGCCGTGCACGTTCAGCTTGTCCCACGAGATGCCGAGGTGCTTGGCGCTCGGGACCACCTGGGCGGCGAAGGCCTCGTTGACCTCCACGAGGTCGATGTCGTCGATGGTCATGCCGGCCCGCTTCATCGCCGCCCGGCACGCTTCGATCGGACCGAGGCCCATGATCTCCGGGTTGAGCGCCGACACGGCCGATGCCACCACGCGCGCCAGTGGCGTGATGCCCAGCTGGCGGGCCCGCTCGTCGCTCATCACCACCACCGCCGCCGCTCCATCATTCAGCGGGCAGGCGTTGCCCGCCGTGATCTCGCCGTCGGGCCGGAACACCGGCTTGAGCTCGGCCAGCTTCTCCACCGTGGTGCCCGGACGGGGCCCGTCGTCCTTGGAGACGACCGTGTCGTCGGGGAGCGTGACGGGCGTGATCTCCCGCTCGAAGAACCCGTTCTCGACACTCTCCACGGCGCGGTTCTGGGACAGCGCGGCGAACTCGTCCATCTCGCGGCGCGTCACGCCTTCGAGCTCGCGCACGTTCTCGGCCGTCTGGCCCATGGCGATGTAGATGTCGGGGAGGCCCTCCGGCGGCGTCCAGGACGGCTGCCCGCCGCCGGCGCGCAACGTGCTGCGCTCGCGGGCCTCGTTGAAGAGCGGGTTCGTCGAGCCCGGCGTGTCCGAGGCTCCGGCGCCGTAGCGGCTCACGCACTCGACGCCGGCGGCGATGAACACGTCGCCTTCACCGGCCCGGATGGCGTGGGCGGCCATCCGGATGGTCTGCAAGCTCGACGAGCAGTAGCGGTTCACCGTCACGCCGGGCACGTGACCGAGGCCGGCCAGGATGGCGGCGACACGGGCCACGTTGTGCCCCTGTTCGCCGGCCGGCTGGCCGCATCCCATGATCACGTCCTCGACCTGCTCGGCGGGCAGGGCCGGCACCTTGTCCATGACAGCAGTCAGCATCTGCGCGGCCAGGTCATCGGCCCGCACCGACGTGAGCGAACCCTTGCCGGCCCGCCCGATGGGGCTGCGGGCGGTGGCGACGATGACAGCTTCAGGCATGACGTCCCCCTCGAAGTCGTGGAGCGGCCCAGCGTACGGCCGGTTGGCGTCGGGCCCGAAACCGGTCCGAGCCCCGGTGTGACCGAAGCCACCGATGAACTCTGCATATATGCAACGTCTCGTTTCGAAAGTCGTTCTAGTGTCGTCGGAGAGCCGTCCCACCCTCCGTTCCCGAACTCGTGAGGTCGTTCCCCATGCTCGGTCGCGTCGGCCGCTGGTGCCACAACCACCGTCTCATCGTCGTCATCGCCTGGGTCGTCGCTGTGATCGGCTTCGGCGCCATAAGTAGCGCTGCCGGGAGCGACTTCGCCCAGCAGTTCAAGCTGCCCAACGTCGAGAGCGCCCGGGGCCGGGACATCCTCGACGCCCGCTTCGCCGGGAAAGGCGGAGGCCAGCCCGGCCAGATCGTGTTCCGGGCGCCGGCCGGCGTCCAGACGCCGGTGGTGCAGGAACAGATGTCCGCCTACTTCACCGCCGTGGGCGAGATCCCCCAGGTCGACATCACGAGCCCCTACGCGCCCGGCCAGTCCCGGCTCGTGTCGACCGACGGCACCATCGCCTACGCCACCATCGAGATCCCCGACGACATCGGCTTCGACCGGGCGACGGATCTCGGCCAGCAGATCGAGGACAAGGCACCCAGCATCGACGGCGTGCAGATCGAGTTCGGCGGCGACATGTTCGGCGACTTCGCGCCGCCGTCGTCCGAGCTGCTCGGCCTGTCGTTCGCCATCTTCATCCTGATCGTGGCGTTCGGCTCCGTGCTCGCCATGGGTCTGCCGATCGGCACCGCCCTCGCCGGCATCGCCATCGGATCCACCATCGTCACCATCCTCAGCCACGTGCTGACGATGCCCGATTTCACCACCACGCTGGCGGTGATGATCGGCCTCGGCGTCGGCATCGACTACGCCCTGTTCATCGTCACCCGCTACCGGGAGGGCCTGCACAACGGCCACTCCAGCGAGGATGCCACCGCCCTGGCGATCAACACGGCGGGCCGGGCCGTGCTCTTCGCCGGCACCACCG
Source organism: bacterium (assembly GCA_046725105.1). Taxonomy (GTDB): domain Bacteria; phylum Actinomycetota; class Acidimicrobiia; order Acidimicrobiales; family Ilumatobacteraceae; genus DASXAI01. Next base: position 12,350 of record JBKOXV010000316.1, read on the forward strand.
TCGTGATCTCGCTGCTCGGCATGTTCCTGATGCAGCTCTCGTTCATGAACGGCATCGCCGCCG
>JBKOXV010000173.1:0-9855 GCA_046725105.1 bacterium
CGCCGGGCCCGCCCACCGCCACGCCGCCCACTCGGCCAGTTCCACCAGCTCCGGCGGCGGGCCCCATCCCGTGACTTTCGCCAGCGGCTTCAACGCCACCCCGTCGGGCGGCCGCGAACCGATCCCCACCACCCAGCCACCGACCCGCCGCCCCTGCAGCGGGATGCGCACGAGGGTGCCGACGCGCACCTGGTCCCGGAGCGACTCCGGGACCAGGTAGTCGAATGACTTGGAGAGGGTGCGGACGTCGGGGGCGACGCGCGCGACTAGAGGCTCAGCGCCGACTTCAGCTCCTCGAGCTTGCTCAGCTGCTCCCACGTGAACTCCGGGAGCTCCCGGCCGAAGTGCCCGTAGGCTGCCGTCTTGCGGTACTTCGGCTTCAGCAGGTCGAGTTGCTCGATGATCGCCCGCGGCCGGAGGTCGAACACCTCCTGCACGGCCTTCTCGATGACGTCGTCGGCCACGACGGCGGTGCCGAAGGTCTCGACCATCAGCGACACCGGCTTGGCCACCCCGATGGCGTACGCCACCTGCACCTCGCAGCGGGTGGCGGCACCCGACGCCACGACGTGCTTGGCGACCCAGCGCGACGCATACGCCGCCGACCGGTCGACCTTCGACGGGTCCTTGCCGCTGAACGCGCCGCCGCCGTGGCGGGCCATGCCGCCGTAGCTGTCGACGATGATCTTGCGGCCGGTGAGCCCGGTGTCGGCGTGGGGGCCGCCCAGCTCGAAAGTGCCCGTGGGATTGACGTACACGCCGTAGTCGTCGTCGGCGAACTGCTCGGGGATCATCGGCCGGATGACCTGCTCGATGAGATCGGGCCGGATCTGGCTGTCGCGTTCGATGCCCGGCGCGTGCTGGGTGGAGATGAGCACGGTGCGCAGCCGGATGGGCTGGTTGTCCTCGTAGTCGAAGGTGACCTGCGTCTTGCCGTCGGGCCGCAGGTAGGGCACCTCCCCCGTCTTGCGCACCTCGGCCAGCCGCTCGGCCATCCGGTGGGCCAGCCAGATGGGGATGGGCATGAGCGTGTCGGTCTCCGTGCACGCGTACCCGAACATCATCCCCTGGTCGCCGGCGCCCTGGGCGTTGTACAGGTCCTCTCCCGACCGGCCCGTGCGGACCTCTTCGGAGGCGTTGACGCCCTGGCCGATGTTGGGCGACTGCTCGTCGATCGACACGATGACGCCGCACGTGTTGCCGTCGAAGCCGAAGGCCTCACGGTCGTAGCCGATGCCTTTGATCGTCTCTCGGGCCAGGCGGGGGATGTCGACGTAGGCATTGGTGGTGATCTCGCCGGCGACCACGCAGAGACCGGTGGTGAGCAGGGTCTCGCAGGCGACGCGCCCACTGGGATCCTCGGCCAGGATGGCGTCGAGCACGGCGTCCGACACCTGGTCGGCGATCTTGTCGGGATGGCCCTCGGTCACCGACTCCGAGGTGAAGGTCCAACGGCGGTTCACTCACGACTCCCTGTTCATCGAGTGGCCTCTTCTCCGGAAGAACGGATGCTACGCCGGCACCCGACCACGGCGTCGAGGACCGCCCGGGCCACGGCCCGCTTGTCGGACAGCGGCACGCCGATCGCGGTCCCGTCGCTGCCGAGAATCATGACGGCGTTGGTGTCATATTGGAAGCCGGTGCCGGGGGCAAGCACGTCGTTCGCCACCAGGAGATCGAGGTGCTTGCCCTCGAGCTTGCGGCGAGCGTTGGCCACCAGGTCGTCGGTCTCGGCGGCGAACCCCACCAGGACCTGGCCCGGGCGCTTGGCCCGTCCGAGGCCGGCCAGGATGTCGGACGTCGGCTCCAGGACGATGGTGGGCACGCCGGCGTCCTTCTTTATCTTGCGGTCGGAGGCGCCGACGGGCCGGAAGTCGGCCACGGCGGCGGCCATGATCACCACGTCAGCGTCGGCCCGCTCGAGGACGGCCGCCTCCATCTGAGCCGCCGTCTCCACCGGCACCACTTCCGCCCCGTAGGGGACCTCACGATCCGTGGTGGTGACGAGGGTGACGGTGGCGCCGCGGGCCACCGCCTCGGCGGCGAGGGCGTACCCCTGCTTGCCAGACGACCGGTTGGCCACGACCCGCACGGCGTCGATGGGCTCCCGCGTGCCGCCCGCCGTGACGAGGATCCTGACGCCTTTCAGGTCGTGGGGGCCCAGGACCCGCTCGACGGCGGCGACGATGGCACCGGGGCGGGCCAGGCGCCCGGCCCCCTGGTCGCCGCCGGCCAGGCGCCCCACCTCCGGCTCCACCACCGTCACGCCCCGCCGGCGTAGCGTGGCCAGGTTCTCCTGGACGGCCGGGTGCTCCCACATCTCGGTGTGCATGGCCGGGCAGACCACGACCGGCGCCCGGGTGGCCAGCAGCGTCGCCGTCAGCAGGTCCGAGGAGATGCCGGCGGCATAGGCGCCCAGCACCCGGGCCGTGGCCGGCGCCACCACCACGGCCTCGGCCCGCTGGCCGAGCCGGGTGTGAGGGATGGGGTCGGTGTCGTCCCAGAGCGACGTGTGCACGGGCTCGGAGGCCAGCGCCGTGAAGGTGGTGCGACCCACGAAATGCTCGGCGCCGCGGGTCATCACGGGCACGACATGGGCTCCGGCGTCGACGAGCAGGCGGCAGACCTCGATGGCCTTGTACGCCGCGATCCCGCCGGTGACGCCGAGGACGATCCGGCGTCCGGCGAGCACCGTCACGAGGTGGGCCTACTCGCCCTCGCCGGCGGTCACCGCCTCGTCGTCGGCGGCCTCGAGCTCGTCGCCGTCCTCGGATTGGACGCCGCCTTCGATCCGCTCGTAGGCGATCTTGTCGGCGGCGATCTCCTCGAAGCCGATGCTGAGCGGCTTGCGGGCCACCGACGTGACCTGCGGCGGTACCAGCGTCCCCAGGCTGTCGCCGAGGTGGTTGAAGTACGAGTTGATCTGCCGGGCCCGGCGGGCCGCCAGCGTGACCAGGGCGAACTTCGAGTCGACGCGATCGAGCAGCTCCTCGATCGCCGGGTTCATCATCGTGTCGTGGGCAGCGCGCGCCATCCGTTACTCCTCGCCGGGGAACAGCCTGCTCAGGATAGCAGCGACGGGCTCAGCGCTGGCGGCGGGCTCGCTCGCCGGCGATGATCTGCACCAGGTCGTCCACCGTCCGATCGAGAGTGTCGTTGATGACCACATAGTCGGAGATGGCCTTGCCCACCGGCTCCTCCTCCTCGGCCTTGCGCAGGCGCGTCGCCACTCTGTCGGGAGGGTCGCCCCGCACCTGGAGTCGGCGCCGCTGCTCCTCGCGCGAGGGAGGGAGCACGAAGATGAGCAGGGCGTCGGGAAACCGGCGCCGCACCTGTTGGGCGCCGTCGACCTCGATCTCCAGCAGCACGTCGGTGCCCGCCGGGGCCGTCGGCGTCGGCGTGCCGTAGTAGCTACCCAGGAAGTCGGTCCATTCCAGGAAGCCGCCGGCGGCGATGCGCTCCTCGAAGGCGTCGCGGGTGGTGTACACGTAGGCGTCGTCGGGCTCTCCGGGCCGCTGGGGGCGCGTGGTCCACGATCGGCTCAGCCACAGCGACGGGTCGCGCGCCTGCAGCGCCCGCACGATCGTTCCCTTGCCGACCCCTCCGGGCCCGGAGATGACGACGATCAGGGGCGTCAGCCCAGCTGGGACAGGAGGGCCTGGCGCTGCTGGGGACCGAGACCCCGCACGCGGCGGCTTTCGGAGATCCCGATGTCCTCCATGATGCGGCGCGCCTTCACCTTGCCGACGCCGGGAAGGGATTCCAGGAGGGCGAGGACCTTGAGCTTGCCGATCACGTCGCTGCTGTCAGCCTTGGCGAGGGCGTCCGACAGGGTCACCGACCCCATCTTCAGCTTCTCCTTCAGCTCGGCGCGGGCGGCACGGGCCTCGGCTGCCTTCTGCAGCGCGGCGGCCCGCTGTTCCGGTGTGAGAGCGGGAGGGTTGGCCATGCCGGGCACCATAGCGCGGGGAAACTGCCCTGGTGAGGCATGGTGGCCGGGCCGACAGAATGCTTCTTGTCGGCACATCGCGCCGATTTCTGCTCGATCGGGCGACAGGAAGCGTTTCCGCCGTCAGATTGACGCCACCAGGGCGGCGGCCGCGGCAGCCGGGTCGTCGGCGGCGGTGACAGCCCGCCCGATCACGAGGATGTCGGCGCCGGCGTCGAGGGCGTCACGGGGCGTCACCGGTGCCGCCTGATCGTGGGCCGGCACCCCGTCGGGGCGGATGCCGGGCACGACGGTGAGGAGTCGGGGCGCCAGTTGGCGGGCGTCGTGCAGATCATGGGCCGAGCACACGATGCCGGCGCAGCCGGACTCGACGGCGGCGGCGACACGCTCGGCGAGCACGCCCGGCGGGCGATCACCCTCACTGGTCAGGATGGTGACAGCGAGAGCCCGCGGCGCCGGCAGCTCGGCGGCGACGGCGCCGGCGACCAAACCCTCCACCCCGGCACGCAGCATCACCTCGCCGCCGCTGGCGTGCATGTTGACGAGGTCGACGCCGAGCGCACCGAGCACGCGGGCGGCGCGGTGCACGGTGGTGGGGATGTCGTGCAGCTTGAGGTCGCAGAACACCGTGTACCCGAGGCTGCGCATCGCACCGATGGCCTCCGGGCCGGCGGCGTAGTACAGCTCGATGCCGATCTTCGCCACGCCGAACCACGGCCGCAGCATGCGGGCCAGGCGCACTGCCTCCACCAGGTCGTCCACGTCGAGGGACAGGGCGAGACGGTCACGAGCCTCCATGGGCACCTCCGACGAGATCGGCCACGCGCGTCACGCCGTGGCGCCGGCACCAGTCGACGAGATCGGCCAGCACGAGGGCCGGGGCGCTCGGATCGGCGAAGGTGGCCGTACCGACTTGCACCGCCGACGCGCCGGCCAGCAGCAACTCGACGGCGGTGATCGCGTCGGTGACACCGCCGGCACCGACGACGGCCAGATCCGGATAGGCGGCGTGGACGTCGTGCACCGCCCGCACCGCCAGCGGGTGGATGGCGGGGCCCGACAGCCCGCCGCCGGCGCCCCCGAGGGCGGGGCGGCGCCGATCGACGTCGATCACGAAGCCGGGCACCGTGTTGATCAGCGTGACGGCGTCGGCCCCTGCGGCGGCGGCCGCCGATGCGATCTCGGGCAGGTCGGTGACCATCGCCGTCAGCTTGGCCCACCGGGGCCGCCGGGCCGCCGAGGCGGCGGCGACGGCGTCGTGGGTGGCGTCGGCCGACTGGGCGAACATGCCCTTGCCCTCGAGGTTCGGGCACGACAGGTTGACCTCCACGGCTACCACCCCCGGCGCACCAGCCAACAGGCTCGCCGCCTCGGCGTAGTCGTCGACGGTGCGGCCCCAGATGGAGGCCACGACGCGGGCGCCGGCGGCGACCAACAGCGGCAGGTCGTCGCGCCGCCACGCCGCCACCCCGGGCCCCTGCAGCCCGACCGAGTTCACCATGCCGGCGGCGGCGGCATGGACCCGAGGCGGCGGGTTGCCCGGCCACGGATACGGCGCCAGCGACTTCACGACTACGGCACCGAGGGCGGCCAGGTCGACGAACGCCGCCAGCTCGGCGCCGTGGCCGGCCGTGCCCGACGCCGTCATCACCGGGTTCGGGAGGACCACGGTGCCGACGGACGTCGTGAGATCGACGGCTGCCGGCGCCGACGTCACCGGGCGTGCCACTCCTGCAGGCTCCGCACCCGGGGCGGGCTGGCCGCCCGCTCGGCCATCCCGGTGGCGGCGGCCAGGGCCGCTTCGACGGTGGTGACGCAGCTCACCTTGTGCACGTTGGCCGCCATGCGGATGTGCGAACCGTCGGACCGGGGACCGCTGCCCTGCGGGGTGTTGACGACGAAGCTGATCTTGCCCGACGCGATGAGGTCGACGGCCGACGTGCCGGTGCGCTCCGACAGCTTGGCCACCACGCTGTCGACGTCGACGCCGACGCGGGCCAGGTACTCGGCCGTGCCCTTGGTGGCGACGATGGCGAGGCCGACCTCCTTGAAGCGCTTGGCCACGATCAGCCCGGCCGGCTTGTCGCGGTCGGCCAGCGACAGGAAGACGGTGCCGTCGATCGGCAGCGTCGTCCCGGCCGCCGTCTCGGCCTTGGCGAAGGCCAGGCCGAAGCTCTCGTCGATCCCCATGACCTCTCCGGTCGAGCGCATCTCGGGACCGAGGGCGGTGTCGACCTCCGGGAACCGGTTGAACGGCAGCACCGCCTCCTTCACCGCCACATGGGCGTTGTGGCGGGGCGCCGGAAGGACCCCTTCGGCGCGCAGCTCGGCCAGCGTGGCGCCCACCATGACGCGGGCGGCGATCTTGGCCAGCGGCACGCCGGTGGCCTTGGCGACGAACGGCACGGTGCGGCTGGCGCGCGGGTTGGCCTCGAGGACGTGCACCTGGTTCTGGCGCACGGCGTACTGCACGTTGATGAGACCCCGCACGTCGAGGGCGTCGGCGATGGTCTTGGTATAGGCCTCCATCACCTCGACGACCCACGGCAGGATCGTGGGCGGCGGGATGGCACACGCCGAGTCGCCCGAGTGCACGCCGGCCTCCTCCACGTGCTCCATCACCCCGCCGATCAGCACCTCGCCGGTGGCGTCGCGGATGGCGTCGATGTCGACCTCGGCGGCGTCCTCGAGGAAGCGGTCGATCAGCACGGGACGCTCGGCCGACAGCCCGCCCTCGCGACCGAGCGAGCCGAAGCCGTCGAGCTCCTGCATGGCCTCGATCAGCTCGCCGCGGTCGTCGACGATCCGCATGGCCCGGCCCCCGAGCACGTAGCTGGGCCGCACCAGCACCGGATATCCGACGCGTTCGGCGACGGCCAGCGCTTCGTGCACGTTGACAGCCACGCCGCCGGGGGGCTGCGGGATCTTGAGGTCGGCACAGAGGGCGTTCCAGCGCTCGCGGTCCTCGGCCCGGTCGATGGACTCCGGGCTGGTGCCGGCGATGAGAGCCGACGGGATCTGGCCGGCCAGCTTGAGAGGCGTCTGCCCGCCGAGCGAGACGACGACCGCGTCGGGATGCTCGGCCTCGATGACGTTCAGCACGTCCTCGCGTGTGAGCGGCTCGAAGTAGAGGCGGTCCGACGTGTCGTAGTCGGTGGAGACCGTCTCCGGATTGCAGTTGACCATCACCGTCTCGTACCCGGCGTCGCGCAGGGCGAAGCTGGCGTGCACGCAGCAGTAGTCGAACTCGATCCCCTGTCCGATGCGGTTGGGACCGGATCCGAGGATGAGCACCCGGCGACCGTCACCGGCGCGCACCTCGTCGTCGTCCTCGTAGGTCGAGTAGTGGTACGGCGTCTCGGCGGCGAACTCGGCGCCGCACGTGTCGACGGTCTTGAACGTGGCCCGCACGCCCGCCGCCAGCCGGGCCCGGCGGACGTCGTCCTCGGTGGCGCCCCACAGGTAGGCGAGCTGCCCGTCGGAGAACCCCAGGCGCTTGACGCGGCGCCACTGGCGGGCGGTGAGCCCGGTCGGGCCGCCCGCCTCCACCAGCCAGGCCCGCTCCTCCACGACGGCGGCCATCTGATCGAGGAACCACGGGTCGATCCGCGTGGCCTCGGCCAACTCGTCGACGGTGACACCCCGGCGCAGCGCCGCCTCCAGCTGGAAGGGCCGATCGGGCGTGGGAACGGCCGTCGCCTGCACCAGGTCTTCGACGGGGAGCGCGTCGTACTGGGCCTCGGCGGCGTCGGCATTGAGGCCGAGGCGCCCGGTCTCCAGCGACCGCAGGCCCTTCTGCAGGCTCTCCGGGAACGTGCGCCCGATGGCCATCACCTCTCCCACGCTCTGCATCGACGTGCCGAGCACGCCCGGCGTGCCGGGCAGCTTCTCGAAGGCCCACCGGGGAATCTTGGTGACGACGTAGTCGATGGTGGGCTCGAAGCTGGCCGGCGTGCGGCGGGTGATGTCGTTGGGGATCTCGTCGAGGGTGTAGCCGACGGCCAGGCGGGCGGCGATCTTGGCGATCGGGAAGCCGGTGGCCTTGCTGGCCAGCGCGCTCGAGCGCGACACACGCGGGTTCATCTCGATGATGACCTGCTCGCCCGTGCGCGGATCGACGGCGAACTGCACGTTGCTGCCGCCCGTCTCCACGCCGACGCGGCGGATGCACGCGAAGGCGGCGTCGCGCATGCGCTGGTACTCGACGTCCGACAGCGTCTGGGCCGGAGCGACAGTGATCGAGTCGCCGGTGTGGACGCCCATCGGGTCGAGGTTCTCGATGGAGCAGACGACGACGCAGTTGTCGGCGCCGTCGCGCATGACCTCCAGCTCGAACTCCTTCCACCCGGCGATCGACGACTCGATCAGGATCTCGCCGATGGGGCTGGCGTCGAGGCCGGCGGCGGCGATGCGGGCGAAGTCCTCGGGTGTGGCCGCGATGCCGGTGCCCCTGCCGCTCAGGATGTAGGCCGGGCGCACGATGACGGGCAGCCCGACCCGCTCCGCCACCGCCATGGCCTCGCCGAGCGAGTGGGCGATGCCCGAGGCCGGCACGCCCAAGCCGATCTCTTGCATGGCCTGCTTGAAGCGGGCGCGGTCCTCGGCGGTGGCGATGGCCTCGGCGTCGGCCCCGATCATCTCGGGCGTGCCGGGCCGGCCGATGAGGCCGCGCTCGTACAGCTCCATCGCCACGTTGAGGGCGGTCTGCCCGCCCAGTGTGGGCAACACGGCGTCGGGTCGCTCCCGCTCCACGATCTGGGCCACGACGTCGCCGGTGAGCGGCTCGATGTAGGTCCGGTCGGCGAAGTCAGGATCGGTCATGATCGTGGCCGGGTTCGAGTTGGCCAGGACGACGCGGTACCCCTCCTGGCGCAGCACGCGGCACGCCTGCGTGCCGGAGTAGTCGAACTCGCACGCCTGCCCGATCACGATCGGCCCCGACCCGATGATGAGGATCGACTCGATGTCGCTTCGACGCGGCATCAGCCGTCGCCCTCGTGCGAACTGACGCGAGTTTTGGGTGTATACGACACTCTTCGCGCATCAGAACGGCCGGCCATGAGGGCGCGGAACTCGTCGAAGAGGTAGCGGGCGTCGTGGGGGCCGGGTCCGGCCTCGGGGTGGTACTGCACGCTGAACGCCGGCGCGTCGAGGACACGGAAGCCCTCGCACACGCCGTCGTTGAGGTTGACGTGGGTGAGCTCGGCCCGCCCGGCGAGCGAGTCGGCGGCGACGGCGAAGTTGTGGTTCTGGCTGGTGATCTCGACCTGCCCGGTGGCGAGGCGCCGAACCGGGTGGTTGCCGCCGTGGTGGCCGAAGGGCAGCTTCACCGTCTCGGCCCCGATGGCGCGGGCCAGCAGCTGGTGGCCGAGGCAGATCCCGAAGATCGGCACACCCGAGCCGAGCAGTTCCCCGATCGCCTCGGACGCGTACGGCACCATGGCCGGATCGCCCGGGCCGTTGGCCAGGAAGACGCCGTCGGGCTGCCGCTCCAGTACCGCCGCCGCCGGGGTCGACGCCGGCACGACGTCGACGGTGGCGATCCATCCCAGGTGGCGCAGCATCGTGGACTTGATGCCGAAGTCGTACGCGACGACCCGGTACGGGCCGCTGCCGACCCGATACGGCTGGGCCGCGCTGACCTCGGCGACGAGGTCGACGCCGTCGGTACCCGGCTCGGCCCGGGCGGCCGCCTTGAGCGTCGTCTCGTCGGCGGTGCCGAAGGCGCCCGGCATGGCGCCGGCCTCGCGGATGTGGCGCGTGAGCCGGCGCGTGTCGACGCCGGCGATGCCGGCCAGGCGATGGCGGCGCAGGAAGCCGTCGAGATCGCCGTCGCGCCGCCAGCTGCTGGCCCGGCGGGCCAGGTCGCGCACCACCACCCCGCGACAGAACGGACGGGCCGCCTC
>JBKOXV010000266.1:0-10162 GCA_046725105.1 bacterium
GATCAGCTTGGGCGTGACGCCGCCGGCTCGGAACTCCTCGAGGCGCGCCTCGACGGCGCCGACGTCCATCCCCTCGGCGTCGACCGGCACCGTGCGGATGTCGGCGCCCCGTCCGGCCAGGTACTTGAGCATGAACGGGTACGACAGAGCCTCGACGATGACGCCGTCGCCCGGGTCGATCAGGGCGGCGGCGCAGAGCGAGAGGGCGTTGGACGAGCCGTTGGCGAGCAGGACGTTCCTCCGGTCGAGCGCCCGCCCGTCCCGGCGCGAAACCCGTTGCGCGATGACCTCGCGGAGACCGACGTACCCCTTGCCCATCTCATCCATGCCGCCTGCCGCGTACTCGCAGGCGGCCACGCCGCCGCTGCGGATGGCGCGGGCGGCGTAGTCGGCCAGGTCGTCGATCGGATAGGACTCCGGCGCCGGCACACCCTGGTCGAAGTTGAACCGGATCGCCGTCCCGGAATCAGGGAAGAACGGCGGCGGCGCCGTGCGCACCCGCTGTGAGAGCCTGCTCCGGATGGCATCCGTCAGGGGAGTGGCCACCTCGCTATCCTTTCCCGTCGGGATTACCGACGCCAGCCGTGCTGGTCAGGGGCGTGTGGCGGCGGGATGCTGTTGAGCGGGGCGGCAGAGATCGGTCTCGAGTTGGCCGGGGCAGATCTTGACGACGCCGACGTCATCGCGACTCGGCGGTGATCAGAGCGCGTCCGCCGATCCGAAGATCGCCGAGCTCACGAGCTGTGCTCGTGGGCCGCCCGTCAGAAGTGAGATCCGCGGGCACCTGGTTCGGGGACGTGCCCTGGATCTGGCGTACCGCTTCGCTGACGAGGGTCATTCCGTGGATGAATCCCTCGGCCAGGTTGCCGCCCGAGGTGTTGATCGGCAGGACCCCGTTGGGTGCGATGAGGTTCTCGAAGGTGAGGAACTCGCCAGCGGTGTCGATGGTGCAGAACCCGCACGGTGATATGCGTGGCGCCCGAAGGCGTCTGGCGCCGTGCGTCGAGCGCGTTGGCCCGCCCACGTTGTTGCCCCTCGCTCACGACGCGGTGCGGTGCCGCCAGCGACCCAGAGTCTGCATCGCCCTCGCGCCCAACCCGCGAGGTCGCCGGCTGCGGACAGGCGTCAGAAAGGCGTCGAGGCTCGCTCTGGAGTGTCACGCCGGAGGTCGGGGGGTTGCGGGTCCCCGCGTCGCCCAGGGTTCGAGTCCGCCAAAGAAGTTGCGCGTGATCCGTGTGAGCAGGGTCTGCCGCGATCCGCCGTCGAGCTCGGCGCTGCGGACCTGCCGGCGGGCCAACCGTTCCTCCATGATGACGGCCAGTTCCTCCAGCCACTCGGGATGGGCTCGCAGGAGCGGCTCGTATTGCTCACGTCCGATCTCGAGCACCAGGCTCTCGTCAACGGACCGCACGGTCGCGGCCCGTCTCTCGCCGGTCAACAGGGCCATCTCGCCCACGACCTCCCCGCGGCCCATGGTGTCGACCAGCCAGTCGGTGCCATCGGCCTTGCGGAGGCGTACCTCGACCGTGCCCTCGCCGACGAGGAACAATGACGTGCCTTCGCGTCCTTCGACTACGAAGCGCTGGGTGGGGCCGAGCAGCAAGGGACGAGCGTCGAGGGCCAACTTGTGTACATCGTCGGCTGACAACATCCGAAATATCGGGACCTCGGCCAGCAGGCGCTCGATCTCCTCGATGGTCGGCTCGGTGGCGGGAGCCGGCTCGGTAACGGTGAGACGGGGGCCGAGGCCGTCTTGGCGTTGGAGCATCGCCACTCGCGGCGGGTCGCGAACCAGAGCCTCCAACAGACTCGCGTCCAGGGGCACGCACTCGGGGCCGGCGTGGTCCATCAGCCCGCGGGCCCTGGCCCAATCGGCCACGGTGTTCATCGACGCCCGGTACTGGTTGCACGCAGTGGGGTACACGCCCTCCTGGCCGGCGAAGCCAAGCCGTTGCCACAGCACGACCTCTCTGGCCGGCGTGGGCAGGAAGCCGAGCTCAGGGAAGGCGTTTGCTTCTTGGCGCAACACAGCTCGCTCTGCATCGCGGAAGACGCGCTGCCAGGTCTCCTGCGAGTTGAACGGGTTCGGGCCGGCCAAATGGATGGCTTGTTTCAGGTCCTCGTGATGGACGTGCAAGAACCGGAGAGTGGCGTCCTTCTTACGCACGAGGTTGAGAGCCGACACCGGCCCGAGGCGGGGACTGCCGAACCCCGGAAAGCAAATGTGACGCCGGTCCCAGACGCCCCGCCAGGCGTCGGGGTTGACGCGCCGACGGATCTCCGTGAAGACGTCGCTCGTCTCGAACGAGTCGCGCTCGTCGGACCCGAGGAGGTCACCGACGTCAGGACGCACGGCCTCGATGATGCCGATGCCAGTCAGCAGCTCGAGGTACACACCAACCCGCAAGAGCCACGCCGGGTCGGTCAGGTGATACTCCTTGCGGACGATGTCAGCCACGAGAGCGTCCGTGTACAGGGCGGCTTTGTCTGCACCGATCGTCAGCACGGGATACCAGGGGTGATACGTGATGCCGGGGTCGGCGACCCGCACCCCTCGCGCCTGGCGGCTCGTGTCTGGGATCAGGAGTCGGTCGATGAGGCGCTTGTAGAGCGTTCCGAAGTGGCGCACGTCGCACACGCCCAGGGCCGTCTCGTCGCGTGCGACGACGGTTCCATCGCTGACCACGCGTAACTCGACCCGGGCTGTGCGCATGAGTCCCCCGGTGAGGCCGAGGTCGATGTCGGCGAAGTCCCGTTCGGGCCGTAGCTCGAGGCGCTGGCGGGCCGCGTGGGTGATCGCGACAGGTCGGCGTCCCCATCCCGGCAGCGGCCGGTCGTCGACGGTGATCGTCGCCTCCACCACCGCGTCGTGGGCAAGGTCTGATACCTCGAATAGCAGGACCGTCCGGTTGTCACGATCCTCACCGGTGACGAGGGCGACGCTGTCGCTCGAGCCGAGGCCACGACGGGCATCCTCATCCGTCGGTCGTCGTCCAGGGATGAACGGCACGATGCGGCACTTCACGGCGGACAGTATTGCCCGCCGGCTCCCGGATCCATTTGTTGACCGGGTACGCACCAGCACCGACCGCCCGGGCGCAAGGACGTCTCCGGCCCGGCGGGGAGGAGCCGTCAGGGAGGTCGAGGCCGACCTGCCGTGGGTTTCACTGCGAGCGCGATTCCCCAACATCCAAGGTGGTGGGTGTCCTACCCTCGGGCGATGGCTGTCATCGAGACGCCGAGCCGGGTGCCGGGGGAACCGAGTGGAGTCCCGTTCGCGGCCGAGGGGTTTCATCCGGCGGTGGCGGCCTGGTTCGCTCGGCGGTTCCCGGAAGGGCCGACGCCACCGCAGGAGCAGGGCTGGGTACACATCGCGGCGGGGCGTGACACGCTGATCGCCGCGCCCACGGGCTCGGGCAAGACGCTCGCCGGATTCCTCGTCGGCATCGACCGCTTGTACCGGGCCCACGCCGCCGGTCTCGACGTCTCCGGGAAGACCCAAGTGGTGTACGTGTCGCCGTTGAAAGCGCTGACGGTCGACATCGCCGAGAACCTCGAGCGGCCCCTGCACGAGATCGCCGCGGTAGCCCGCGAGCTCGGGTTCAGTGCCCCGGACCTGCGTGTCGCCGTCCGGTCGGGGGACACCACCGGCGGCGAGCGGGCCTCGATGGTTCGCCGCCCCCCGAACTTCGTGGTGACCACGCCGGAGTCGCTGTACCTGCTACTGACGGCGCGGCGGGGCCGGGCGATGCTCGGCACCGTGGAGACGGTCATCGTCGACGAGATCCACGCCACCGCGCGTGACAAGCGCGGCGCTCATCTCGCCGTCACCCTCGAACGCCTGGAACACGCCGCGGCCTGTCGCCCCCAGCGCATCGGGCTGTCGGCCACACAGCGGCCGGTGTCGCTGCTCGCTGACCTGTTGCGGGGGACGGGTGCCCCGGCTCCGTGTGCGGTGGTCGACACCGGCCACCGGCGCCGCCTCGACCTGGGTCTGGAGCTGCCCCAGGGTGAGCTCGAGGCCATCTCGTCGGCCGAGCAGATGGGCGACGTGATCGACCGCATCGCCGAGCTCGTCGTCCAGCACCACACGACCATCGTGTTCGTCAACACCCGCGCCCTGGCCGAACGGCTCGCCCACCAGCTCGGCGAACGGCTCGGCGACGACGTCGTGTGCGCTCATCACGGCTCGCTGTCCAAGGAGCGGCGCCATCGGGTCGAGACCCGCCTGCGCGCTGGTGAGCTGAAGGCGCTGGTGGCGACGGCGTCGCTCGAGCTCGGGATCGACATCGGTCCGGTGGAGCTGGTGTGCCAGGTGGGCTCACCACGGAGCATCGCTACGTTCCTGCAGCGAGTCGGGCGGGCCAACCACAGCCTCCGCGGCACTCCGAAGGGCCGGCTGTTCCCCCTCACACGTGACGAGCTGGTCGAGAGCGCGGCGCTGCTGCTGGCGGTCGAGCGGGGCGAACTCGACCGCACCGTCGCCCCCGTAGCGCCGCTGGACATCCTGGCCCAGCAGCTCGTGGCCGAGGTCGCCGCCGAAACCTGGCGCGTCGACGACCTGTTCGCGCTGATGCGGCGCGCCCATCCCTACCGCGACCTGTCGCGCGTGGTGTTCGACGAGGTGCTCGACACCGTGAGCCGTGGCGTCACGACCGGTCGGGGCCGGCGGGCCGCCTACCTGCACCTCGACGGGGTGAACGGTGAGGTGCGGGCCCGGACGTCGGCTCGCCTGGCGGCGTGCACCTCCGGCGGCGCCATCCCCGAGGTCGGCGACTACCGGGTGGTGCTCGAACCCGACGACCTGTTCCTCGGCAGCGTCAATGAGGACTGGGCAGTGGAATCGATGGCCGGCGACATCTTCCTGCTTGGCACCCATGCCTGGCAGATCCGCCAGGTCGCCGGCGGGGTGGTCCGGGTCGTGGACGCCAACGGGAAACCTCCCACCATCCCGTTCTGGAGAGGTGAGGCGCCGGCCCGCACCGCCGAGCTGTCCCAGTCGGTGTCAGGGCTGCGGGCCACGCTCGCCTCGTTCCTGGAGAACGGCGATGTCGCCGCCGGCAAGGCGTGGCTCGGCCGCGCCGCCCCGCTCGACGGCAGCGCCATCGACCAGCTCGTCGACTACGTGGCCGCCGGCCGGGCGGTATTGGGCGTCGTGCCGACCCACGACAACCTCGTGGTCGAGCGGTTCTTCGACGCCACCGACAGCATGCATCTCGTCGTCCACGCTCCGTACGGGGGGCGCATCAACCGGGCCCTCGGGCTGGCGTTGCGCAAGCGGTTCTGCACGTCGTTCAACTTCGAGCTCCAAGCGGCCGCCAGCGACGACGCCGTCGTGCTGTCGCTCGGGCCGCAGCACAGCTTCCCGCTGGCCGACGTCGGTCGCTTCCTGCACTCCAACACGGTGCGCGGTGTGCTCGAACAGGCGGTGCTCGACTCGCCCATGTTCCAGAGCCGGTGGCGGTGGAACCTCAACCGCGCCCTCATCGTGTTGCGGTGGAAGGGCGGGCGCCGTAACCCGCCGCCCATCCAGCGGATGGAGTCCGACGATGTCATGGCGGCCCTGTTCCCCGCGGCGGCGGCGTGCCAGGAAAACGCACCGGGTCCCATCGTGGTCCCCGACCACCCGATCGTGCGCCAGACCATGCACGACACCCTCACCGAAGGCCTCGACATCGACGGGCTCATCGATCTGCTGCAGGGCATCGAGAGCGGGCGGGTGAACGTCCACTTCCGCGACACGAGCGAGGCGTCGCCCTTCAGCCACGAGATACTCACCGCCAAGCCCTACGCGTTCCTCGACGACGGCGAAGCGATCGATCGCCGCACCAACGCCGTCCCGCTGCGACGCGGCCTGTCGGTCGACCCGGCCGCCATCGGTCGACTCGACCCGGATGCGGTCGCCCGAGTGGGCGCCGAGGTCGCCCCCAACCCTCGTACCGCCGACGAGCTCCACGACCTGTTGCTCAGCCTCGTCGTGACGCCGGCCCGCCCGGAGTGGCGGGCGCTGTTCGACGAGCTGGCAGCACGGGGCCGCGCGCAGACCGACACCCGCGCCGACCGGATCGAACGCTGGTGGCCGACGGAACGGACGCGGGAGGCGGCCGTCGTCGTCGACCGGCGTCACGATCCCCAGCATCCCGACCAGCAGGTGGCGGCGGCGGTCCTGCGGGGACACCTCGAGATCTCCGGGCCGTGCACCGCGGCGGCACTCGCAGAGTTCTCGGGCCTGCCCGTATCCATGGTGGCGATCGGGTTGGCGGTCCTCGAACACGAAGGGTTCGCGGTGCAAGGCCGGTTCACCAACCCCGACGGCCCCACCTCACCCGACACCATCGAGTGGTGCGCCCGACGACTCCTGGCCCGGATGCACGCCTACTCGCGCCGATCCCGGCGGCGAGCCGTCGAGCCGGTCACCGCCCAGGACTACCTCCGTTTTCTGTTGCGCTGGCAGCATGTCGCGCCGGGCACCCAGGTGCGGGGCCATCACGGGGTCCGCGCCGTCATCGAACAACTCCAGGGCTACGAAGCCGGCGTCGCCGCCTGGGAACCCGAGATCCTCGCCCGCCGGGTCGACGGCTACCAGCCCGCGCTCCTCGACCGGCTGTGCCACGACGGCGAGGTGACCTGGCTGCGACTGTCGGCGGGGGCGGCGGGAACCGACCGACCCGCCGGCCCGTCGAAGGCGACGCCAATCACGTTGGCGTTCCGGTCCGACCTCCCCTGGCTCCTGCAGGCCGCCCGGCTCGCCAGCACGCCAGAGGCTCCCAGCGTGGGCGCCACGGCCGAGGTGGTCGACGCCCTGCGCACCAAGGGCGCCCGGTTCCTGACCGAGCTGGCCGCCGACACCGGCCGGCTGCCCAGCGATATCGAAAACGCCTTGTGGGACGGCGTGGCGCGCGGCTTGCTCACCGCGGATGGCTTCGCCGCCATTCGCTCGCTGGTCGAAGACCGCCGACCGTGGCGCCGGCCGGCTCTGTCGGTCAGCCGGCTACGCCGAGGCGCCCGCGGCCCCACCACCGCCGCCGGTCGATGGTCCCTCATCGGCGCCCGCGAACCGTGCGGCGACCGCGACACGCTGGCCGAAGTGGTGTCCGATCAGCTGCTGCAGCGGTGGGGGGTCGTGTTCCGAGACCTCGCCGTCAACGACGGGCTGCCGCTCCCGTGGCGAGAGCTGCAATGGGCGCTGCGACGCTTCGAAGACCGCGGGCTGGTCCGCGGCGGCCGGTTCGTGGCTGGGTTCAGCGGCGAGCAGTACGCACTGCCAGACGCGGTCGAAGGGCTGAAGGCCATCGGCAAGCAGCCCCGGACCGGTGAGCGGGTCGTCGTCAACGCCTGCGATCCCCTCAACCTCACGGGCGTCATCATCCGCGGCATGCGTACGCCGGCCGTGCGCACCAACACGGTCACCTACATCGACGGTCTCCCCGAACCACTCGCCCAGTCGGCATGGCGCGCCTCGGCCGGCCACTGAAGCAGACCGCTGGGTCGGGTGGTTCCGACCACGACGGTGGTCTCCTCGGCGCGGTTCCGCCAAGCCGACAACTCCGAGAACAAGCGATCCGATCACGGGCTAGGCTCGCGGCGAGGAGAATCCGACATGTGCTGGTCGCGCCACTACTACCGGATTGATGACGAGTTCGTCGATCGACGCCGGCCGGCGAGACGCCAGCACACTGACGTCGTCACGGCACCCGCGCACCTCCGGGTGTCCGACGCTGACCGTCAACAAGTCATCGACCAGCTCAAACGACACACGAGTGAGGGCCGCCTGACGCTCGAGGAGTTCGAGGCACGCGTCGACGAGGCGCTGCTCGCCCGGACGGGCGCCGACCTGCGCCCCGTACTGCGCGAGTTGCCCCCACTCGAACCGAACCGCCAGGTCCCGAGCCGGTCGTTCGTCCCGGCCACGTGGATCCGGCCCGCGGTTGCCGCCGCCGTCATGGTCGCTCTCGTCTGGCTCGTAGTCGGCCAAGTACTGCTGTGGCCGCTGCTCGTCATGGCGTTCCTCTGGCTTCCCCGTCGTGGTGGCCGCCATGCCTGGCGCCACCAACAGGAGCGCAGCCGCCCACCCGACGACGAGGTCACCTTCGTCTAGGGGGCGACCCCGCACCTCGATCACGACCCCGGATCTCGGTGCGAGCTGACGCGCCACACGCGACCGGCCCCACTCGAGGAACGATCGGCACCGAGAATCCCCACCACGGTTCGGTGCCTCGGCGCGGCACCGACACGAGCGCGTGACCCGTCGGCCCTCGATTGCCCTGACCAGGGGAGAGCGGCCGGTTCGCAAGGGCGGTTCCGATCAGTTTGAGGCCCTGTGGCACAGAGTCGTCGGCGAGCGGCTCGGAGCTGGCCGCTCGAGTCTGGGATCGTCGTGATCGAGCCGCACAACGCACCGGGCGCATTCCGACGTCTGGGGGCAACTGCCGGCGCACCGAGATCCTGCGCAACATCGAGCACCGCGTCCAGGTGGTAAAGGCGGCGACCTGGCTGGCATCGTTCGACGTTCCAGTGCGGGCTCGTTGCAATACAGGAAGGCGCCCTTCAGGGTTTCAACGACGACGTGCTCGACATCGACCATGCGACCTTCGCCGAGACATGCGTCATCGACATTCCGGGTCCCCAGGCCGACGCGCTGGGCGAGATCTGTCGCGAGTACGGCGGGTATCGCCTGTCGTGTTGGGTCCGGGCGAAGGCTGCGAGCCGGACGGCTCGCGGGCGGCGGGTGACGGAACGTCCCGCGTTGCTGTGCCTCCCGACATTGTCAGCCTGCGCACGGCCGATCCAACACCGGCCCGGAAGTGGCGCGGCGCGCTCCGTGGTTCCCTCGCCCTGCCTCGCCTCCGGATACGCCGTGACGGAGTGACGAGCCGGGACTTGAGCTTGA
Organism: bacterium; assembly: GCA_046725105.1. Taxonomy (GTDB): domain Bacteria; phylum Actinomycetota; class Acidimicrobiia; order Acidimicrobiales; family Ilumatobacteraceae; genus DASXAI01. Next base: position 8,891 of record JBKOXV010000266.1, read on the forward strand.
CAACTGTCTCTCAGAGGCGTACAAAACAAACCGACCGATGGTATGTAAGCACCCCGAGGCGCAAGCGCGGAAGGGGCGGTCACAACGAGGGACCGCGCCGGACGACTCGCTTGGCATCTGACCGAGGACATGCGATGAGAACTCCTACGCTATTGGCGTACGACTCCGTGGTTGTGGGGGCCCGGCCCGCCGGGGCCGCCACCGCCATGCTCCTGGCCCGAGCGGGGCTGCGGGTGCTGGTTGTCGACCGCAGTGAGTACGGCGCGGACACGCTGTCGACCCATGCCCTGTTGCCTGGGGCGGTCGTGCAACTCGCCCGCTGGGGACTGATCGACCGGGTCGCGGCGGCGGGTACCCCGCCGGTGAGACGAACCGTGTTCCACATTGGTGAGGACCGCATCGAGGTGTCGAATCAGCCAGCCGCCGGCGTCGACGCCCTCTACGCCCCGCGGCGCACCGTTCTCGACCCCATCCTGGTCGACGCCGCCCGGGACGCCGGCGCCGAGGTCCGCTTCGGGGTGACCGTCACCGCGCTGCGCCACGACAGCGACGGTCGAGTCATCGGCGTCCGCGGCCGCGACGGCAACGGCGCCCCGTTCACCGCCGCGGCGCGGATCACGGTGGGCGCCGACGGGATGGGCTCGACGGTTGCCCGCCTCACCGCCGCCCCGGTGGAGCGGGCCGCCGCCAGTGCCGCCGGGGTGATCTACGGCTACTGGGAGGGGCTGGCCGTCCACGATTACGAGCTGCATTTCCGCCCTGGGGTGATCGCGGGCCTCCTGCCGACCAACGGCGGTCAGACGTGTGTTTTCGCCAGCACATCATTGGGGCGGTTCCGGTCCGCAGCGCGGGAAGGGGTGCACCTCGCCTACGCCCGGCTGCTGGCTGAGGCCGCCCCTGGGATGGCCGATCTGGCTGCCGGTGCCGAGGCGCCGAATCGGCTGCGGGTGTTCGCCCCGCGGGCAGGTTATCTACGCCGGGCGTTCGGGCCGGGCTGGGCGCTGGTTGGCGACGCCGGCTACTTCAAGGACCCCGCCACGGCCCACGGCATCACCGATGCCCTCCGCGACGCCGAACTGCTCGCCCGCGCCATCATCACCGCCGCCACCGGGGAAGTACCCGAGACGGTGGCGCTGGCGGCCTTCCAGGCCACCAGGGACCGCCTGTCCGAGCGCCTATTCGCCATCACCGATGACATCGCGTCCTTCGCCTGGGAGAGCGACGACATTTCGATGCTGCTGCTGCAGCTGAGCGACGCCTTAGGCGACGAGG
>JBKOXV010000115.1:0-23675 GCA_046725105.1 bacterium
AGCCGGCCCCGGTCAGGGCGCTGTTGCGGAGAAGCTCGCGACGGCTGATGGGCACAGAGGTACCTCCTGGTTCGTCGGTTCTGCCCGCGAGACGACCGTAGGAAGCCGGCGTGGCGCGGTCGTGGTCGCGGCCTGAACGGAGCCCCAATGGCACCTGAACAGTCGGTGGCTTAGCGGAACGCCGCGATGACGGCTCCGAAGCGCTCCACCGGCCCCGCCGACGACAGGTCGGGCAGGCTGACGATCGCATCCTGCACACCGGCCTCGGCCAGTTCGCGGAATCGTCCGATGTGGTCCTCGACGGTGGCGGCGCTGGCCCACGCCCGGTAGGCCTCGGGCGAGGTGCCCTTGGGTCGCAGGGCGGCGACACGCTCCTCGACCTCGGCCTGATCCCTCCCCACGAGCGCCGTCGACAGGTGCGTCACCTGGACGGTGTCGACGGCTCGGCCGACATCCGCGCAGTGGTGGGCCAGCACGGCCACCTTGTGCCGCACCGTGGCCGGGTCGCCCCGAAGGTTGCAGGCGTCGGCGTAACGGGCGGCCAGCCGCAGGGTGCGCCGCTCCCCTTGGCCACCCACGAGGATGGGAATGCGTTCCTGGAGCGGGCGCGGGTAGCAGATGGCCTCGGCGACACGGATCGTGCGGCCCTCGAAGGCCGGTGCGCCCGGTCCCCAAAGCAGTGGCAGGAGCTGGAGGGCGTCCTCCAGGACGGCATAGCGGTCCTTCAACGGCGGGAACGACCAGCCGTAGGCGCGGTGCTCCCGCTCGAACCAGGCGGCGCCGAGCCCGCAGATCGCCCGGCCGCCGGACAGCACGTCGAGGGTGGCCACGATCTTCCCGAGGTGCGCCACGTTCCGGTACGTGATCCCGGTGACCATCGTGCCGAGCCGGATGCGAGTCGTGTGGGCGGCGAGAAAGCCGAGGGTGGTGTAGCTCTCCATCATCTCGAGCCACTCGCGCCCGATGAACGGGATCTGGATCATGTGGTCCATCACCCACAGGCTCCCGAAGCCGGCCGCTTCGGCGGCGGTGGCGACGGCCCTGAGCCGATCGGCGATCTCCGCCGCCCCTCCCTCCCACGTGAACGACGGGATCTGCAGCCCGAACGACAGCGGCATGGGATCGTCACGCTGGCGGGCGGCGGCGGCCGGCGCACCCACCAACTCGGGGCTGCTGATGACGACAGGCCCGGCCTCGTGCACGCCGTCGAACCCCTCGGTGGCCAGCGTGGCCCGGGCGACGTCGAAGGCGGCGAGTTGGCCGGAGAGCACCTTGGCGGGCACGGGCCGGTCGCGCTCCCGGTTGCGACGGCGGCACACGTCGGGCGGAGTCGGGAACACGACGGCGTGGCACGGCACGCCGTGGCGACGGGCGCAGGCGACCCAGTCCCGCCGGCGCCGCTCCTCGAGCCCGAGGCTGTCGACGACGGTGAGCAGCCGCCGCTTCATGCGCCGCTCGAGCACGTCGTCGAGCACGGCGAAGGCGTCGGTGCCGGCCCGCTGGTCTTGCTCGCCCTCCCCCACCAGCGACCGCAACGTGTCGGTCGACACGATCTGACTCGGGCGGAACTGCGCCGCCGCCCACGTCGACTTGCCCGAGCCGGACGGGCCCACCAGCACCACGAGGCATGCCGTCGGCAGACGGACGGTGGTCATCGGGTCAGGCCGGGAGCCGCTCGACCTCGACGCGGTTGTCGTGGAAGGTGGGGGCGCCCCCGAAGTCGGCGTCGCGCACCGGTGTGGTGGCGTTCACCGTGTGCCCGCCGGGGCTGCCGCTGGCCCAGTAGGCCTTGAACGTGAACGCCACGCCGGGCTGGGTGGCGTCGTCGACGGCCACCCGCGCTTCGAACGAGCCGCGGTCGTTGTAGACGCGCACGGCGTCACCGTCGGCCAAGTGGCGCGCCCCGGCGTCGTCTGGATGCAAATGGATCCGCGGCGCGCCCATCTTGGTCCGGTGCCACTCGATGGAGCCGAAGGTGGAGTTGAGGAAGAACCGGGCCGCCGGGGAGACGAGGGCAAGCGGATACCGGAGCGCGAGCGAGGCGTCGAGAACCTCGGCCGGCGGCTCGTAGCCCACGAGCGGATCGAGCCCGAGCCGGGCCAGCGATCGGTCCAACAGCCGGGCCCGGCCGTCTGGCGTGGGGAAACCGCCCTTGGCGAACGGAGCGTCGCCGGGCTCGATCCCGGTGCCGCGCACCCAGCCTTGCGCCTCGAGCGTGTCACGGTCGACGCCGCTGTCGGCCAGCACCTGGTCGACGATGGTCTCGTCGTCGTCGTGGAGGCGAGGATGGTGACGCCCGAGCGCAGTGGCGAGGCGGCGGAAGATTTCGGTGTTGGGGAGGGCCTCACCGACGGGCTCGATGGCGGGGCGGTTCAGGGTCACGTAATGGTGCCCGTACGCCGGCACGATGTCGAGGTGCTCGAACTGCATGGTGGCGGGCAACACGACGTCGGCCCAGCTGCAGGTGTCGGTCCAGCGCTGCTCGAGCACGGCGGTGAAGAGATCGGGGCGGCCGAAGCCGGCCGCGAGGCGCTCCTGGTCGGGCACGGTGGCGGCCGGGTTGGCGTTGTAGACGACCAGGGCGGTGACGGGCGGATCGAGAGGGGCGGTGAGCACCTCGGCCAGGCGTGACATGTTGAGCGTGCGGGCCGGCACGAGGGGCAGGTCCGCCGGCGCGCCGGCCGGGCCGAGGCGATGGTGGCCGCTGCCCGAGCACAGGGCGCCGCCACCCGGGTAGCGGAAGTCGCCCGTCAGCAACGGGATGGCCATGACCGCTCGGAGCGCCTGGCCCGCGCCGGCGTGGCGTTGGAGACCGAGCCCGGCCCGGATGGCGGTCGGGCGCGTGCGGGCGATGCGCTCCCCCAGCCCCTCGATGGCCTCGACGGGCACGCCCGTGATGGCGGCGGCCCGGTCGACGGACCACTCGGCCAGGCGCGCCTCGAGCTCGTCCCAGCCGGTGGCGTAGCGGGTGACCCACTCGCGGTCGACTGCACCCTGATCGAGGATGACCCGCATCAGCCCGAGCGCCAGCGCGGCGTCGGTTCCTGGGCGAGGGGCGAGGTGCTCGTCGCAGCGCTCGGCGGTGGCGGTGCGCAGCGGATCGATGCACACGACGTGGGCACCGTTGCGGCGGGCCTCGTTCACGAAGGCCCACTGGTGGAGATTGGTGGCCAGGACGTTGGTGCCCCAGAGCACGAGGAGGCCGGCCCGGGCGATCGACTCCGGCTCGACGCCGACCTTGCCGCCGTAGATCGACCCGAGGGCCGCCGTGGCGGCGCCCGTGCAGATCGTGTACCCGAGCCTCGACGCGCCCAGATGCGCGAACAGGCGGTTGCCGAGCGACCACGCCTGGAGCACGCCGAGGGTGCCGGCGTAGTGGTACGGCAGGACGGTCTCGGGCCCGTGGCGGTCGATGGCCTGCTGGATTCCCTCGGCCACGGTGGCAATGGCGTCGTCCCAGCTCACGACGCGGAACGAATTGGGACCGACGCCCCTGTCGCCCACCCGCACCATCGGATGGAGCAGGCGGTCGGGCGAGTAGACGGCGTCGATGTAGTGCGTCACCTTCCCGCAGAGGCCACCTCGCGTGAAGGGATGGCGCTTGTCGCCACGTAGCGCGACGGCGTGACCGTCCTCCACGGTGACCTGCCAGGCGCACGTGTCGGGGCAGTCGAGCGGGCAGGCACCCTGGTGCACGGAACGTCCCACCACCGGGCGAGTGTAGGTGGCGGGTATATGGGGAGAAGGCCGATATCGCCGCTACCGTCGGGTGCCGTGGGGCGGCTGGCGCACCGGTGCACACACTGCGGCACCGAATTACCGGGCGCCGCCGCCTACTGCCCGTCGTGCGGTACGCCGACCGGCAACCTTGCCATCGAACCGGTCGCGGCGGACGACGCCGAAGCGGCCGTCGAGGTCGCGCTGGGCCATTCCCGGCGACGGTGGGCCGGACCGGCCGTGGTGGCCGCCGTGGTCGCCGTGGCGGTGGGTGTAGTCGTGATCGGCGGCCGCGGTGGAGGGACGACGTCGCCGCCCACCACGGTTCCTGCGACCACATCGCCGCCGACCACAGCGCCGCCGTCCACGGCGTCGACGCCGCCGGCGCCCACCACGACGACGTCCATCTACTCGAGTCTGGTCACCGGCCAGCCCTTCGTGGCCGGAGCCGACGGCCTCGTCGTCTATCTCGGAGTCGGCAGCGACGAGGTGGCCCGGGTCGACCTCGGGGCGGGCACCGTCGATCGCCGCCTCCTCACATCGCCCGCGGGCGGCGGGCCCTGGATGGCCCTCGGCCGCCGCGGCGGCGCCGTCATCGCGTCCGCACGAGGCGACCAGACCGACCTCTACGGCGTGGCCGACGGCCCCGGATCGGTCCCGCACCAGCTGGCCACCTGGGAGGACACCGGCGACGGCGGGGCGACGTCGCCGCAGGCGGCGCCGGCCACCGAGCCCGACGAGGTCTGGGTCTGGCACGAGGGCGGCGCCAACGGCATCACCGTGCGCCGGATGCGCCTCGACGGCACCGTGACGTCCGGGCCGGTGACACTGCCGAAGTTCGCGACGCTCATGGCGCCCGACGGGCCGGGTGCGCTGGTCGTGAGCGGACCCGACGGGCTCTACCGCGCCACCGTCGACGGCCAGTCGCTGTCGATCGACCACATCTGGCCCCGTGTGCCGGTGGTCGTGACGCCGACCGCGTTCCTCGACCTGGTGTGCTCGGACAGCCTCGACTGCCATCTGTCGGTGGTTGACCGGGCCACGGGTGACGCCCGTCTCGTGACCACGCCGGCCAGCGAGCTCTTCAACGGCTACTACTACGCCTTCGCCGCTCCTGACGATCTCTCGCCGGACGGGCGGTGGCTGGCCCACCTCGAGTACTCGGGCCAGAGCCCGAGACTCGTCGTGTACGACCTCGTGGAGGGAGAAGTCGCCGTCGACCGCCCGATCACCGGCTCGTTCTACGGGGGCATTCGCTCCCTCCCGTACAGCTTCTCCGCCGACGGTCGTTTCCTTCTTTTCGTCGACCCCAGTGGAGCGCTCGGCGTCTGGACAGTGGGCAGCGACACGCCGCCGCACAACGTTCTCATCAGCGGCGTCAGCTCGATCTCGTCCATGTCGGTCCTACCCGTGAAATGAGCGGCAAGGGGACGCCCGCCGTGACGGCGGCGCGCCGGGCCGGTGTCGACGCGACGATCCACGAGTTCGAGCCCGGCGGCGTCGACGGGCGAGGCTACGGCGCCGCCGCCGCCGACGCCCTGGGCGTCGAGCCTCAGCGGGTCTTCAAGACGTTGGTCGTGTCGGCCGACAGCGGCCTCGCCGTGGCCATCGTGCCCGTCGACCACGAGTGCGATCTGAGAGCGGTGGCCGGCGCCCTGGGCGCCAAGCGCGCTGTCATGGCCGACCAACGCGACGCCGAGCGGGCCACCGGGTACGTCGCCGGGGGCATCAGCCCGCTCGGGCAGCGTCGCCGCCTGCCGACCGTGCTGGATGCGTCGGCGGGCGACCATGCCACCGTCTTCGTCAGCGGGGGCCGACGCGGCCTCGAGCTGGAGTTGGGGCCGAGCGACCTGATCGCCCTCACCGGCGCCGTCGTGGCGCCCATCGCGACCCGATGAGTTCTTGCCGCCAGCGACGTCTGACCTCTGTGCGGCCACGAGAGACATCCGCCTCGGTGGTGCTCCTGCGCGACGGGCGCGAGGTGGCGAGCTGGGCGTTCGAGCTGAATGAGCCCGTGGACATGGAGCTCGTCGACGGACTGGCGCGCCTCCAGCTCACCGCCATGCAGCTGGGCTGCAGCATCCGACTGCGCCACGTGCCCGAGAAGGTGTCCGAGCTGCTCGACCTGGTGGGCCTGCTCGGCGTGCTGACCGGCGGGCGCCTAGTCGTCGAGGTGGAGGGGCAGCCCGAACCGCTCGAAGAGGCGGAGGTCGGGGACGTCGGTGTGGCCGACGAGGAAGCTGTGCTGCCCGACGATCCTGTCGCCTGAGACTTCGACGACCTGCAACGACCACGGCCGGTGCCCACCGGCGGGGTCGGGCCGATACGAGCCGAACGCCGGCGCCCCGTTGGCCCACGTGGCGACCAGGCGCGAGCCCTTGCACCCGATGCCCTGGCCGAGGTGCCACGCCGCGAAGGCGTCCCGGCCCTCCAGCCAGAGAGCGAAGGGGGGCATGGACAGCACGACGTCGTCACGGAGCAGCGAAACGAGCTTGGGGATGTCGTAGCGCTCGAAGGCGTCGACGTACCGCGACAACAGCGCCTGCTGGTCCGGGTCGCCCGTGTAGGCGTTGGTGGTGTCGAGGTTGCAGTCGGCCAGCGTGGCACGCGCCCGCTGAAGGGCGCTGTTCACCGACGCCACGCTCGTGTCGAGCAGCTCGGCGACCTCCGACGCCTGCCAGCGCAACACCTCGCGCAGGATGAGCACGGCCCGCTGCCGGGCCGGCAGGTGCTGCAGGGCCGCCACGAACGCGAGCCGGATCGTCTCGCGCGCGGTCGCCACCTCGGCCGGGTCGCCCTCTGGCAGCGCGCTGGCGTCCGGGATCGGCGTGATCCACGTGGCCTCGGGCAGGGCGGGGCCGACGCTCGACTCGGGCGTCCACGTGCCCTCGAGCTCCATCGGCCGGGCTCGCCGCTGGCGGCTGCGCAGCATGTCCAGGCAGACGTTGGTGGCGATGCGGTAGAGCCACGACCGCAGGGCCGAGCGGCCCTCGAAGCGGTCGAAGTTCTTCCAGGCGCGCACCATCGTCTCCTGGACGGCATCGTCGGCCTCGAAACCGGAACCGAGCATCCGGTAGCAGTAGCCGGTCAGCTCCCGGCGGTACAGCTCCAGATCAGGCGGCGCGTCGCTGGCCACGACATCGGGACGAGCAGGCACGGGCACGCAGTCTACGGGCACGAGGATGGGACGGCTCCGGCCTGGCGAACTCATCGGTGCACCCGCCGGCTCGCTCCGTGACCCTTGACACAACCGGCCCGTACACTCGGAGCCATGACGACGCTGCAACCGATCGAGATCCCCATCTTCGCCACGCCCGAAGAGGACCGGCAGTACCGCAAGCAGCACCTGGCCGCCGCCTTCCGCATCTGGGCCCGCCTCGGTTACGACGAAGGCCTGGCCGGCCACATCACCGTGCGTGACCCCGAGCGCACCGACCACTTCTGGGTGAACCCGTTCGGCATGCACTTCGGCTTGATCTCCGTCAGCGACCTCATCCTCGTGAACCACCAGGGTGAGGTGGTCGAGGGCGACTGGCCGGTGAACCGGGCCGCCTTCTGCATCCACGCCGCCATCCACAAGGCCCGCCCCGACGTGCAGGCCGCGGCGCACTGCCATTCACTCCACGGCAAGGCGTGGTCGTCGCTGGGCCGGCTCCTCGATCCTCTGACGCAGGACTCGTGCGCCTTCTACGAGGATCACGCTCTGTTCGACGACTACACCGGCGTTGTCGTCGAGGTCGAGGAGGGCGAGCGGATCGCGGCGGCGCTGGGATCGAACAAGGCCGCCATCCTGCGCAACCACGGCCTGCTCACCGTGGGCGGCTCCCCCGACGCCGCCGCCTGGTTCTTCATCGCCATGGACCGGTCCTGCCACGCTCAGCTGCTCGCCGAGGCGGCCGGCACGCCGGTGCTGATCGACCACCCGAACGCCAAGCTCACCCACAGCCAGGTCGGCTCCGACGTCGCCGGCTGGTTCAGCTTCCAGCCGATGTACGAGAAGATCGTCCGGGAGGAACCCGACGTTCTCGACTGACGGCGTTCTGGTGCGCGTTCGGTGTCGTATACACCCGAAACTCGCGTCAGAACGCGTGCGGGGCTAGCCTGAAGGGTGCCGTAGACCCCGGCGGGAGAGCTGCGCTGGCAGCGCCGAAGGAGCAACCGCCCCGGAATCTCTCAGGCCAACGGACCGTCAGGGCGAGGCAACGCTGGAGGTCAGCCGACAGCGGGGGTTGCCAGCTCGCCTGACCGCCGGAGGCCCCGATGAACGACGACCGCCCCAGCCTCACCGTGTTGGAGGCCCACGACGCCTTTGAAGGGTGCCACATCGGACCGGACGACGACGACCGGGCCGCCATGCTGCGGGTGGTGGGGGCGGCCTCGCTCGACGACCTGCTCGACCGGACGGTGCCGGCGTCGATCCGCGACGACGAGCTGCCCCTCCCGCCGCCGGCCAACGAGGCCGAGGTGCTGGGGCGGCTGCGCCAGCTGGCCGACCGCAACCAGGCCAGCACGTCGCTGATCGGCACCGGCTACTACGGCACCATCACGCCGCCGGTCATCCTCCGCAACGTGCTGGAGAACCCGGCCTGGTACACCGCGTACACCCCCTACCAGCCCGAGATCAGCCAGGGCCGGCTGGAGGCGCTGCTCAACTTCCAGACCGTCGTCACCGACCTGACCGGCCTCGGCATCGCCAACGCCTCGATGCTCGACGAGGCCACGGCGGCGGCGGAGGCCATGGCGATGTGCCGGCGCCTGTCGAAGCACCCGGGCGGCGTGTTCTTCGCCGACGCCGACACCCATCCGCAGACGCTGGCGGTGCTCGCCACCCGGGCCGAGCCGGTGGGCATCGAGCTCGTGATCGGCGACGTCGAGGCCGAGCTCGATCCCGGCACGGCGTTCGGTGTGCTCGTGTCGCAGCCGGCTTCGTCGGGCCGCCTCCGGGCCCCGGAACGCCTCCGGGCGATCACCGAGCGCGTGCACGACGCCGGCGGTCTCGTGGTCGCCGCCACTGATCTTCTGGCGCTCCTGCTGATCGCCCCGCCGGCCGAGTGGGGCGCCGACATCGCCGTCGGCTCGGCCCAACGCTTCGGCGTGCCGATGGGCTTCGGCGGCCCCCACGCCGGCTTCCTGGCCACGCGGGAGGAGTACGCCCGCTCTTTGCCGGGCCGCCTGGTCGGCGTCTCGACCGACACCGCCGGACGGCCGGCACTGCGGCTAGCTCTCCAGACCCGCGAACAGCACATTCGGCGCGAGAAGGCCACGTCCAACATCTGCACCGCCCAGGTCCTGCTGGCCAACATGGCGGGCCTGTACGCCGTGTGGCACGGCCCCGACGGCCTGGCCCGGATCGCCGAGCGGGTCCATCGCCTGACGTCGATCCTCGCCGCCGGCCTCCGCGCCGGCGGGGTGGCCGCCGTTCACGACACGTGGTTCGACACACTCACCGTGCGGGTGCCCGGCGGCGCCGCCGAGGTGGTGTCGACCGCCTTCGCCCGGGGCATCGACCTCCGCCTGGTCGACGCCGACACCATCGGCGTCAGCCTCGACGAGACCACCACCCGCGCCACCGTCGTCGACGTGTGGTCGGCGTTCGGCGTGAACGCCACGCTCGCCGACCTCGACGCCACCGCCCCGGACGGCATCCCTGCCGACATCCGGCGCACCGGTGAGGTCCTCACCCACGCCGTGTTCCACCGCTACCGGAGCGAGCACGAGATGCTCCGGTACCTGCGGCGCCTCGCCGATCGCGACCTCGCCCTCGACCGCACCATGATCCCGCTCGGCTCGTGCACGATGAAGCTCAACTCCACCGCCGAGATGATCCCCGTGACGTGGCCGGAGTTCGCCCACGTCCATCCCTTCGCTCCGCCCGAGCGCACCCGCGGTTACGCCACCCTCATCGACGAGCTCGAGGACATGCTCGTCGCCATCACCGGCTACGACGCCGTCTCGCTGCAACCCAACGCCGGCAGCCAGGGTGAGCTGGCCGGCCTCCTGGCCATCCGGGCCTACCACCGGAGCCGCGGCGACCATGACCGCACGGTGTGCCTGATCCCGTCGTCGGCCCACGGCACCAACGCCGCCTCCGCCGTGATGGCGGGAATGGAGGTCGTGGTGGTGGCCTGCGACGCCGGCGGCAACGTCGACCTCGCCGACCTGCGAGCCAAGGCGGCGGCGGCCGGCGCGAGGCTGGCCGCCATCATGGTGACCTACCCGTCCACGCACGGCGTGTACGAGGCCGGCATCACCGAGCTGTGTGCGATCGTCCACGAGCACGGTGGCCAGGTCTACGTCGACGGGGCCAATCTCAACGCGCTGGTCGGCGTGGCCCGACCCGGCCGATTCGGCGCCGACGTGAGCCACCTCAACCTGCACAAGACGTTCTGCATTCCCCACGGCGGCGGCGGCCCGGGCGTGGGACCGGTGGCGGTGCGGGCCCACCTGGCCCCGTTCCTGCCCGGCGATCCCCTGCACCCGGAGGCGTCGGCGGTGGGGCCGGTGTCGGCGGCGCCGTTCGGGTCAGCCGGAATCCTGGCCATTTCCTGGGTGTACATCGCCCTCATGGGAGCCGACGGCCTTCGCCAGGCCACCGCCAACGCCGTCCTGAACGCCAACTACGTCGCCCGGCGCCTCAACGACGCCTTCCCCGTGCTGTACACCGGCGCCCACGGCGACGTCGCCCACGAGTGCATCCTCGACCTGCGACCGATCACCAAGGCCACCGGCGTCACGGTGGACGACGTGGCCAAGCGCCTCATCGACTACGGCTTCCACGCCCCGACGATGAGCTTCCCCGTGGCCGGCACGCTGATGGTGGAGCCGACCGAGAGCGAGTCGAAGCGTGAGCTCGATCGCTTCTGCGACGCCATGTTGGCCATCCGGGCCGAGATCGACCGGGTCGGATCCGAGTGGCCCAAGGACGACAACCCATTGCGCCACGCCCCCCATACCGCCGAGGACGTCGTCGCCGACGGGTGGGACCACGCCTACAGCCGGGAGACGGCTGCCTTCCCCGTGCCGGGGCTGCGCGTCACGAAGTACTTCCCTCCCGTCAGTCGCATCGACGCCGCCTACGGCGACCGCAACCTCGTCTGCGCCTGCCCCCCGGTCGAGGCGTACGCCTGATCCCCCTCCGTTTTCACGCTGGTACAACCACGCCACACGTGGTCAAACCAGCGTGAAACGAGGAGCGGTCTCGGGTCAGGACTTCTTCACGAAGGGCGTCTTGACGACGCGGCCGCCGAGGGGGGTGCCCCGGACGTCAACGGTGACCGGCTGGGCGTCGGCGACCTGCGGGGGCAGGAACGCCAGGGCGATGCCGTGACCCAGGACCGGTGAGAAGTTGCCGCTCGTGACGGTGCCGGCGGGAGCGCCCTCGACGAGAACCGGGCAGCCGTCGCGCGGCGGGCGGCGGCCCTCGGTGGCGATCCCCCGCAGGCGACGGGACACACCCTGGGCCCGCTCGCTTTCGAGGGCGGCCTTGCCCCGGAACTCCGGCTTGTCCCAGCCCACGACCCAGGCCAGGCCGGCCTGGAGCGGCGTGATGCCCGGTCCGAGCTCGTGGCCGTGCAGCGGAAGGCCGGCTTCGAGCCGCAGCGTGTCCCGGGCGCCCAGGCCGGCGGGCACCGCGCCGGCGGCCAGGATCGCCCGCCACAACGCTGGTGCCGCCTCGCTCGGGACGCTGATCTCGACACCGTCTTCCCCCGTGTAGCCCGTGCCGGCGGCCAGCGCATCGACGCCCTCCCACTGGAACGGCGTCACCCGGAACCGACCGACGGAGGCGGCGTCGTCCGATACGGGTGCGAGGAGACGACGGGCGTCGGGCCCCTGGACGGCAATCACGGCCCGTGACGCGGTGATGTCGTCACCCCCGATGGCGTCGAGGACGCGGGAGGTGTTCGACGCGTTGGGCATGACGTCGAACCAGTCGGGGGCGACCCACCAGACGATGATGTCATCGAGCACGGATCCGTCGTCGGCGCACAGGTGCGTGTACTGGGCCCGGCCGGGCCCGATCTTGCCCAGGTCGTTCGTGAGTGCGTCCTGGAGGACGGCGAGGGCGCCGGCCCCGACGACCCGCACCGTGCCGAGGTGGCTGACGTCGAAGGCGACGGCGCGACGGCGGCACGCCAGATGCTCGGCGATGGTGCCCTCGCCGTAGGACAGGGGCATGTCCCAGCCTCCGAACGCCACCATCTTGGCGCCGAGGCGGCGGTGCTCGGCGTCGAGGGGCGAACGCTTGAGGTCCTCCGTCACGGGGCGGGAGCGTAGAGCGTGTGACCATCGTCATCCTGCGAGCGTGACGCACCGCACGGACACCCGCGGCCACCGGCGCTCACGATGGCCGCATGCTGCCGAAGTACGACCAGTGGACCCGACAACTCTCGGAGCTCGACCTGTTCCGGGGATGCAGCGCGAGGGAGCTTCGGACGATCGACTCGCTCACGACGCCGATCAGAGTGCGGGCGGGGACGGTCTTGTGCCGAGAGGGCACGCCTGCCAACGAGTGCTTCGTGGTGTTCGACGGCGTGGCCACGGTGACGATCGCCGGAGAGCCACTCGGCACGATCGGGCCGAGCGGCTTCATCGGCGAACTGGCGCTGCTCGACGGCGGCCCACGCATCGCGACGGTGACGGCGACCTCGGACATGGGCGTGCTGGTGCTGACGCAAGCCGAGTTCTCGCTGCTGTTGCGCGACGTGCCCATGGTGAAACGCCGCCTGCTCGAGCAGGTGGCGTCGAAGGTCCGCGCCGAGATGGATCGGCCGCCGGCGCGGCCGGTGCCCAGCCGCTAACTCGCGATGTCGCGGGCCACGACGACGTGGGTCGGCGTGACGCGCACGAGGATCTCACCCGGCACGCCGTTGCGGCGCCCGTAGGCCTCCGCTTGATCGGCACCCATGTAGCGACCACCGATGACGGTGGCCCACCGGAGCAACTCGCCGAGATCGGTGGATAGCTCAGCGGTGCCTTCCACGATGACGTACGAGAACGGCGGGCGTTCGTCGTCGACGCACAGGCAGACGCGACGATCCCGGGTGAGGGCTTTGCCCTTCAACGACGTCTCGTGCGTGGTGAAGAGGATGTCGTCGCCCTCGAGAACGAACCACACCGGCGTGACGTGCGGGCGGCCGTCGGCCCGCACGGTGGCGACCTTGGCGGTGTGCGGCGGTGACGCGCCCAGGAGCTCGCGCCACCAGGGTTCGGCGGCGACCGTCACGCCGTCGAGGCGGCCACAGCAGATGATCGGCGCGGCGTGAGGTCGGTGACCGCCATCGCCTGATCGATCTCGCTCTTGACGTTGGCCAGGGGCAGCACGTTGAGCACGCCCTGACCCCGCCGGACGACGTCGACCAGCTCGTCGCCGTTGCAGAGCACGACCTGGGTGCCGCTGATCACGAGGTTGGCTGCGGTGATGTCCTTGCCGACGTAAGACCGGACGTTGTTGAAGACCTCCCGCACCGTCTCCAGGCGGATGCCGGCGTCGAGGAGGTTCTTGATCATCCGCAGCTCGAGGAGGTCCTGGTACGAGTAGCGGCGCCGGCTGCCGCTGCCGCTGGCGTCGGTGATCGACGGGCGCACCAGGTCGGTGCGGGCCCAATAGTCGAGCTGGCGGTAGGTGATCCCGACGATCTGCGCTGCCCGGGTACCGCTGTGTCCCTGCTCCTGGTCCACGTGGCGCTCCTGTCCGTCACAGATGACAGGGCCGTAGTTACGGCGGTGTCAGACCACCCACTCTACGGAAGCCGGGCCGGACGGTCAACGGCTGCCCGGGCCGAAGTCGTCGGGGTTGACGTGCTCGATGAAGTCGCGGAACTCCTCGAGGATCTCCTCTTCCTGGCCCTCGACCTCGGCCTGCTCGATCTCGGCCTCCTGGCCGGCCTCGTCGAGGACGCTCTCCTCGGCGAAGATCGGGCTGCTGGTGCGCACGGCCAGGGCGATGGCGTCGGACGGGCGGCTCGACACGGTCAACGGCGCCCCCGAGACAGTGAGGTGCAGCTCGGCGTAGAAGGTGTGCTCGACGAGCTCCGTGACCACCACCCGGTCGAGCTGGGCCCCCAGGGACTCCAGGACGTTGCGGAACAGGTCGTGGGTGAGCGGCCGGGGTGGCACCACGCCCTCGAGGGCGTAGGCGATGGCAGCGGCCTCGTTGTTGCCGATGTAGATCGGCAGCACGCGGCGGCGCCCGGCGGCCTCTTGCAGCAACACGATGGGCGTGTTGGCCGGCACTTCCAGCCGGACGCCCAGCAGTTCCACGGGGACCACGTTCACAACGTACCCGACGACTTCGGAAGTACGCCGCCGCGTGGCCACGTCTCGCGACCTCCCCGCCGACGTGACGGATTTCGACGCCACGAGTGCAAAATCGTCACCTCGAACCCTCCGGCGACGGGCGCCTCAATCGGTGTAGGGGCGGAGCGACTGGCGCAGGACGGCCTCGCGCAGCTCGCCGCCGAGGCGGGCGAGGGTCTCCAGCGTAGTGTGGGCCCGGGCGTGGGCCTGGGGGTTGCGCTGCTTCATGAGCGGCAGGATGAGCTGCTCGAACAGGCCGGCCTCGCGGTCGGCCGCGTTGCGGTAGAGCCGGAGGTGGCGCGGCTCGATGCCGAAGGTGAGGAACTGGGCCGCCACGCGGGCGGCGACGATGGCGTGCTCGTCGTAGACGGTGGTGGTACCGGCCGCCCGGCCCGTGACGATGCCGAAGCGCTCCACGTCGCGCAGCTCGTCGACGGTGAGGCCGGCGCTGGCCGCGACTTCCTCGAACGAGAACGTGGCCCCGCTCGAGGCGGACTGGACGTTCGTGGCGCCCGACGGCGGCACGGGCGGCGGTCTCACCATCCATACCGGTAGCCGGGCCTCGGGTTCAGGCGCAACTGCGGCGTCTGGTTCCGCTCCAGGTTCTGCCGCGGCGACAGCCCCGCCGTTCTCCTCGCCCAACGGCTCGCCGCTGTCGAGCCGGTCCTTGATGACCTTCAGTGGCAGGAAGTGCTCCTTCTGCTCGTACAGGATGAAGCGGAGCCGGGAGACGTCGAGCTCGTAGAACTTCCGGTATCCCGACGGCGTCCGCTCGGGATCGATGAGCCCCTGGCTCTCGAGGAAGCGGATCTTGGAGATGGTGACATCGGGGAACTCGTCCTGGAGGAGCGCCAGCACCTCACCGATCGACAAGTAGGAACGGTCTCCGGGCGGCACGTGACGCTCTGTCCGCTGGTCCACCATCAGCGGTCGTCCGGCCCTTCGAGGAACAGCAAGCGGAACTTGCCGACCTGCAGCTCGTCGCCGTTGTGAATGGTGGCCTGCTCGACGCGCTTCTGGTTGAGGTACGTGCCGTTCAGCGAGCCGACGTCGCGCACGACGAAGGACCCGTTCGTGCGCTGGATCTCGCAGTGGCGCCGCGAGACAGTGATGTCGTCGAGGAACACATCGCTGTCGGGGTGGCGTCCGAGCTTGGTCAAATCTTGCGTGAGCAGGACCTTCAGCCCCGCCTGGGGTCCGGCCCGCACCACGAGCACGCCGCCTCCTTTGGGGAGGTCGGCGAAACTGACGACGGCGTCATCGACGGGGCTCGAGGAGTCCTGCAACGGGTCGGCGGGATGGAAGGTGATCGTCGATTCCTCTCGCACGACATCAAGGGGCGCGCCGCACGACGAACAGAAGTTGGAGTTCGCCGGGTTGCGGTGCCCGCAGTTGTTGCAGAAGAGGAACGCCACGCAACGATCCTTCAACCGTCGACGAGCGCCTGGTACGCGGGTGCGTCGAGGAGACTCTCGACCTCCGACGCGTCGGCCGGGCGGATGATGCAGATCCATCCGTCGCCGTACGGGTCCTCGTTGATGCGCTGAGGCTCGTCGGCAAGGTCGGCGTTCACCTCGACGATGGTGCCGGTGATCGGTGCGTAGATGTCCGACACCGACTTGGTGGACTCCACTTCGCTGAAGCGTTCGCCGGCCTTCACCTCAGTCCCGATCGCCGGCACCTGGACGTAGACGACGTCGCCCAGCGCGTCCTGGGCGTAGTCGGTGATGCCGACGCGGACCAGACCGTCCTCCCGCCGGGCCCACTCGTGATCCGGCGAGTATCGAAGGTCGTCGGGCACGCTCATGCGAAGGACAGTAGGTCCCCGGTCGAGGCGCCCCCGACGCCGGGAGGGGACGACTACCGGACCATCTGGCGGATGCGGCGGACGTACTCCTGCGCCAGACGCCGGGCCTCGCTGTCGGAGGCGGCCTCGGCCCACACCTGGGTAACGGGCTCTTCGGGATCGGGTAGGGCCAGGACCCAGCCGTCGTCGTAGAGGGCCTTGACCCCGTCGACGAGCACGAGTTCGCGCGTTGCGTGCTCGACCAGTGACCGCATGACGAGACCTTTCTGGTCCCACGGGGTGACGACCGTTTCCCGGGCGATGTGGACCCGCGGCAGCGCCTCCCGTACGTCCGACAGCTGGCGTCGCTCGAGAGCCAGGAGCTCGAGCAGCTTCACGAAGGCGGCGGCGGCGTCGAAGGCGGGAAGGAAGCCCGGCAGGATGAACCCTCCCTCGCCGTCGGCGGCGAACCCGACGCCGGGCTCGGTGGCGGCGTCGGCGAGGGCGGCGCTCGACACCTTCGTCTCGCGCACGTGCACGCCGTGGGCGCCGGCGAGACGTTGGGCGTGAGAGGTGGCGGTGACCGGCAGGGCGATGCGGTCGCCGAGGAGATGGCCGGAGACGAGCTCGACGTACGCCAGGAGCAGCTCGTGATGGGTCATGGCGTGGCCTTCGTCGTCGACCACATAGAGACGCTCCCCGTCGGGGTCGAAGATGGCACCCAGGTGCGCGCCCGACGCCATGACAAGGCTGGAAACTCGCTCGGAGGCGGCCTGGGCGTCGAAGCGGATGATGCCGCCGGTGGAGGCGTACGGGTTCACCGAGAGGATGTCGGCCCCCAGCTTGGCCAGCACATTGGGCATGACGAACGACGTGGCGCCGAAGCCGTGGTCGACCACCAGCTTGTACCGGTGCTGGTAGATGGCGTCAATGTCGACCGTCGCCTCCAACGCCACCGTGTAGTCCTCGAGGGCCCGCGGCGGGAAGGAGATGTCGCCGATCTCCTCGGGCAGGACGCGCCGGTAGTCCTCCCGCTGGAACAACCGCTCGATCCTGCGCTTGAAATCCTCGGAGATGTCGGCGCCGCTGCCGTCGAAGAAGCGGACGGCCACGCTCTCGGGGTCGTCGAGCTGGAGCCGCACCGACAGACCACCCACGACGCGGGGCGAGCGCACCAGGAAGCGGGTGACGGGGAGCGACGCCACCTCGAGGTCGAAGACGTTGACGCCGGAGGAGTTGAGCCCGGCCATCATCGCCCGCTTCAGCATGCGGGCCGAGCGGCTCGAGTCACGCGACGTCACCACCGTCGTGCCCTTGCGCAGACTGGTGCCGTACGCGATCGCCACCTTCGCGGCGAGCTCCGGGGTGACGTCGACGTTCGACAGGCCGCTCAATCCCACCCGGCCGAACAGGGTGCGGGCACCTCGGCTCTCCCAGATGATCGAGGAGTTGACGACGGCCCCGTCTTCGATCGTCTTGAACGGGTACACCTTGACGTCGTTGCTGAGGACGGCGTGGTCGCCGACGAACACCTCGTCGCCGAGCACCACGCCCTCCTCGCAGCGCACGTTGGCGCGCAGGTTGCTGGCCCGCCCGATCACGGTGCCGCGGACGCGGGCGCCCGGACCGATGTAGGCGTTGTCATGGACGACGCTGCGCTCGAGGTCGGCGCCGGCCAGGACGCGCACGTTCGACCCGAGCACGACGTACTCGCCGAGGCGGCAGCCGGCCTCGACCTTGCACCCGGCGCCGATCACGGCCGGGCCCAGCACCTGGGCGTCCGGCGACACCTCGGCCCCCTCCCCCAGCCATATGCCGTCGGAGATCCGGAAGCCGGGAATGTCGAGCACGACCCGTTGGTCGAGGACGTCCTTGTGGGCGCTCAGGTAGGCCTCGAGCGTCCCGACGTCCTCCCAGTACCCTTCGGCCACGGCGCCGATGAGCGGCTTCCCGTCGGCCAGCAGGCGCGGGAAGACGTCGCTCGAGAAGTCGACGGAGCCGCCGGGTTCGATGTAGTCGAAGACCGTCGGTTCGAGCACGTAGATGCCGGTGTTGATGGTGTCGCTGAACACCTGGCCCCACGTGGGCTTCTCCAGGAAGCGCTCGATGGTGCCGTCCTCGCGGGTGATCACGATGCCGAACTCGAGCGGGTTGTCCACCTGGACCAGGCCGATGGTGGCCATGGCCTGGCGGTCGTCGTGGAGGGCGACGATCTTGGTGAGGTCGACGTCGGTGATGACGTCGCCGGAGATCACGAGGAAGCGCTCGTCGAGGAACTCCATGGCGTTGCGGACCGAGCCCGCCGTACCGAGCGGCGTCGGCTCGTTGGCGTACACGATGTTGACGCCGTAATCGGAGCCGTCGCCGAACTCGTTCTTGATGGCGTTGGCGAGGAAGGCCACGGTGACGACGACCTCGTCGAAGCCGTGCCGGCGCAGCAGGTACAGGACGTGCTCCATCATCGGCCGGTCGGCCACGGGCAGCATGGGCTTGGGCGCGTTCGAGGTGAGCGGCCGCAGTCGGGTGCCCTCACCCCCGGCCATGATGACGGCCTTCATGCGAGCCGCGCCGCCCGGCCCTCGGCGAGGGCCCGTCGCATGATAGGGATGTAGCTGATGGCGGCGTAGTAGCTGAGGGCGAGGGACGGGACGCCGATGAGCCAGGCGAGCGTCCAGCAGAAGTCGTTGAACGATCCGTCGCCGGCCGCGCCGAACAGGAAGATGGGGAAGGCGAACATCAGGCCGAAGGTGCCGGCCTTCCCCCACCACGAGACGTCGAAGCGCTTCATCCCGAAGGCGGTCAGCACCACGAGCGCCCCGCCGACGAGGATTTCGCGGATCACGACGAGCAGGCTGAATACGATGGGCGCGCTGCCGTCGATGACGATGGCGCCGACGCACACGATGAACAGCAGGCGATCGGCCGTGGGGTCCAGCACCTTGCCGAGCTCCGACACCTGGTCGAAGTGGCGGGCCACATAGCCGTCGACCCAATCGGTGGCGCCCAGGACGCCGAGCAGGATCCCGGCCGCCATCCGGTCTTCTTGAACGAACAGGAGCCACAGGAAGATCGGGATGCACCCGAGCCGCACGATCGTGATGACGTTGGGCACGGTGAGCACCCGATGGGCCGTGCGGGTGGTGGCCACGTGGGAAGTCTACGGACACCCGGGCCGACTGGCCTGCTCGTGGCGCTGAGCGTGCGTTACGGTCCGCCGCCGTGGCCACCCTCTTCACCCGGATCATCAACGGGGAGATCCCCGGCACCTTCGTGTGGCGCGACCACCGGTGCGTCGCCTTCCTGTCGATCAACCCCCTGGGGCCCGGACACACGCTCGTGGTTCCCATCGAGGAGGTCGATCACTGGATCGAGGCCCCGCCGGAGCTCAACGCCCACCTGTTCGGGGTGGCCCAGGTCATCGGCCAGGCCCAGAAGGCGGCCTTCGACTGCGATCGGGTCGGGGTGATCGTGGCCGGCTACGAGGTGCCGCACCTCCACGTGCACGTGATCCCCACGACGTCGATCCGGCAGTTCAACTTCGCCCTCGCCGGCGCCGCCACCGCCTCGGACCTGGCGTCGACGGCCGAACCGCTGCGGCTGGCCCTCCGGGCCTTGGGCCGCTCCGAAGTCGTCTGAATCTCCGTCGCCGCCCGCCGCTGGTTGCCTTCGCGTGTCAGGCGTCGCCGACCGCCGCTGCGCTTCGGCCGGCTCCTACTCGCTCCGCTTCACGTGTCAGGCGTCGAGCTCGGGCTCCTCGGGTTCCGGGTCGACCTCGTCGACGAGATGGGCGTCCTTCACCCGCACGTTGTTCACGTCCGTCGACACCGGGTGCATGGTGAGGAGCTCGTTGGGTGCCGGCACGAGCAGCTTGCCGAGCTCGACCATGTCCTGGTTGCCCGGCGTCAGCCAGTCCGACCACGCCGACGGCGGCAGGATCACCGGCATCCGGTTGTGCACGGGCGTCATCGTGTCGTTGGCGGTCGTGGTGATGATCGTGCACGAGTGCAGCCACGGCGCCTCGGGTCCGGCCGACTTGTCTCGCCACGTCTCCCACAGCCCGGCGAACGCCAGCGGTTCGCCGTCGAGGCGGTGGATGTAGTACGGCTGCTTGCGCTTGCGGTCGGGGCGAGCCTGCCACTCGAAGAAGCCGTCGGCCGGGATGATGCAGCGCTGCTGGCGGAAGGCCCGCTTGTAGGCGCCGCTGGTGGCGACGGACTCCGCCCGGGCGTTGATCATCTTGAGGCCCGTCTTCACGTCCTTGGCCCACACCGGCACCAGGCCCCAGTGGAACGCCTCGAGCCGGCGCGTCCCGTCGGGACCCTCGACCACGGCGTAGATGTCGTTGCTGGGCGCCACGTTGTAGCTCGGCGCGAGCGGCGACTCCGACATCGTGGCGCCGAAGTACGCCGCGATCTGATCCGGCGGGGATGCCGAGACGAACCGGCCGCACATGGAGGGGTCAAGGTAGCGTCCGCAGGGCGATCTCCGAGCGCCCCTCCACCGTTGCTGTCGTCGCCGTGGGCGGCATGCTGGGGGCGTCGGCGCGCTATGGCATCTCGCGCCTGATCCCCACCACGGGCACTGCGTTCCCCTGGGCGACCCTGCTCACCAACCTCAGCGGCGCCTTCGCCCTCGGCGTCGTCCTGGTCGTGGCCGTCGAGCTTCTTGCGCCCAGCCGGTACCTGCGCCCGTTCGCCGCCACCGGCGTGCTGGGCGGCTACACGACCTTCTCCACCTTCGCCGTCGAGGCCGACCTGCTCGTGAAGAACGGGCGGGCCGGCCTGGCCCTGGTCTACGTGGCGGCTTCGATCGGCGGCGGGCTCGTGGCGGCCTGGGCCGGTGGGGCCGCCGGCCGGGTGGCGGCGCGGTGAAGCTCGAAGGCCCGCAGCGCCGGCTCACCATCTTCGTCGGCGAGTCCGATCGTGTCGGCCACACCCCGCTCGCCACCGAGATCGTCCACTGCGCCCACGCCGCCGGGCTGGCCGGCGCGTCGGTGTTCCGTGGGGTCGAGGGTTTCGGCGCCTCCAACCATCTTCACACCACGAGGGTGCTCTCGCTGTCCGACGATCTGCCGATGGCAATCGTCATCGTGGACACCGACGAGCGCATCCAAAGCTTCCTGCCGGTCCTCGAGGAGCTCATCACCGAAGGGTTGGTGATCATCGACGACGTCACCGTTCTGCGCTACGTGGGCCGCGAGTGAGCTTCCCGGTCTGGGTGGCGTTCCTCGCCGCCGCCGCGGTCGGGGCGCCGGCCCGCTACCTGCTGGACGGCGCCATCACCCGCCGCACCGGCGGGACGTTCCCGTGGGGGACGTGCGTCATCAACGTGAGCGGGTCGTTCTTGCTCGGCGTCATCTCCGGTTTGGGCTTGTATCGTGGGCTGTCGAGCGACGTCCGGGTGGTGGCCGGAACCGGCTTCTGCGGCACCTACACCACCTTCTCCACCTTCACCTACGAGACGCTCCAGTTGGTCGAAGGCGGGGCCCGGCGGTACGTCGCCCTGAATCTGGCGGGTGGCCTGGTCGCCGCCGCCATCGGACTCACGCTGGCGGCGGCATAGCCGGCGCGTATCCGCGAGGCTTCGGCGCGCTCGAACCGAACGGACATCTGTGGAGGAGCCATGGCAAACACCAGGAAGACCGCCTCTCGCAAGGCGGCGGCCAAGAAGACCACCAAGAAGGCGACGTCGACTCGGCGCCGGCGGCCGTCGGTCCCCGACGACCAGCGCGTCCTGAACTGCCTTCCCTCACCCAACCCCGAGGCCGATTGGGGCTTCGCCCAGGCGACGGCGGCCGGGACGGTCGCGAAGGCCGGACCGATCCCCCCGTCGGTCGATCTCCGTGAAGCGTGGTGGGCCATCAACGACCAGGGCGCCACCGGCTCGTGCGTCGGCCAGGCCACCGCCGACGGCGTCTGCCGGTGGCACTTCGTGAAGGCCAACCGCCTGCCCGCCGACGGGCTGCTCTCCGTCCGGTACGTCTGGATGGCGGCCAAGGAGACCGACGTCTTCCACGACACGCCGTCCACGTTCCTGGAGGCCGACGGCACCAGCCTCAAGGCCGCCCTGGACGTCGCCCGCAAGTACGGGGTCGTCACCGGGGCCGAGCTGCCGTTCACCGGACCGCTGTACCCGGGCGATCCGAAGACGTTCTTCGCCATCGCCGCCACCCGCAAGATCACCAGCTACTACCGGCTCGACGTCTCCGAGTGGAAGAGCTGGTTGGCGGACAGCGGGCCCATCATCACCCGCCTCGACGTCGACCCGACGTGGGACAACGCCTCCGCCACCCAGGGCAACCTCGACACCTACACCGGCCCCGGCCGGGGCGGGCACGCCGTCACGGTCGTCGGCTACACACCGGACCGGTTCATCATTCGCAACAGCTGGGGCCTCCCGTGGGGCGACGACGGCTTCGGCTACGCCTCGATGTCGTACGCCACGAACGCCTTCACCGAGAGCTACGGCGTGCGCGTCGGCTGACGGGCCCGCGCTGTTACCGTCTGCCCTCGGGGCGAGCCTGGGGGTGACGGATGGCGATCGACAGCGCGGCGGACATCGTTCGACACCACGGCAAGGAACGGTCGGACCAGACGGCGCTGACGTTCGAGGGCCGGAGCTACACGTACGGCGAGCTCGACGAGCGGTCGAATCGCGTGGCCCAAGGCTTGCGCCGCCTCGGCGTCGGCCCCGGCGACCGGGTCGCCTACCTCGGCAAGAACCTGCCGGCGTTCTTCGACCTCTACTTCGGCGTCACCAAGCTGAACGCCGTCACGGTCCCGGTGAACTGGCGCCTGGCGCCGGCCGAGATGGGCTACATCCTCGACGACGCCGAGACCAAGGTCCTCCTGGTGACGCCGGAGTTCGTACCTCGCTTGGACGAGCTCGGCCGCGACATCTCGACGCTCCGCCAAGTGATCGACACGGACGACTTCGAGCGCTGGCTGCGCCAGCACGACGCTGTCGATCCGCTCGAACCGAGCGAGCCCGACGACGTCGCCATCCAGCTCTACACCTCGGGCACGACGGGACTCCCCAAGGGCGCCATGACCACCAACCGCAACCTCCTCACGGAGCTGAGCGGGGCGTCGACGACGGCATGGGGACTGGACGCCGACTCGGTGAACCTCGTCTGCATGCCGTTGTTCCACATCGCCGGCAGCGGTTGGGCGCTCGCCGCCTTCTACAACGGCGCCGAGAACGTGATGCACCGCGAGGTCGACCCCGGCCGGATCGTGGCCGACATCGCCGCCCACCACGTCACCACCGTGCTGCTCGTGCCGGCCGTGTTGCAGATGGTGCTCAACGTGCCCGGGGCCGGCCAGGCCGACTTCTCGTCCTTGCGCGTCGTCACGTACGGGGCATCCCCCATCACCGAGACGCTGCTGATCCGGGCGCTCGAGACGATGGGCTGCGGCTTCTGCCAGGCGTACGGGCTCACGGAGACCACGGGCCACATCTGCGGCCTGTTGCCCGAAGACCACGATCCGGGCGGGCCGCGGGCGCACCTCCTGCGGTCGGTCGGCCGCCCGTCGCCGTGGGCCGAGGTCCGCGTCGTCGACACCGAGACTGGCGAGGAGTGCGCGCCCGGCGTCCCGGGTGAGGTATGGGTCCGGGGCCCCACGGTGATGAAGGGCTACTGGAAGCAGCCCGAGAAGACCGCCGACACGATCACCTCCGACGGGTGGTGCAAGACCGGCGACATCGCCTACTTCGATCCCGACGGGTATTTGTTCCTCTACGACCGCCGCAACGACATGATCGTGTCGGGCGGCGAGAACGTGTACCCGATCGAAGTCGAGAATGTCGTGGCCGCCCATCCCGCCGTCGTCGACGTGGCGGTCATCGGCGTGCCCGACGACCGGTGGGGCGAGAC
>JBKOXV010000221.1:0-6307 GCA_046725105.1 bacterium
TCGCTAGCCTTGGTCGACGACAGCCGGCCTCGGTTGCCGTTGCGATGGGTGGTGCGAGTGTCGTTGCGTTCATACCGGCCGGCGCCGATCACCTGGGTCGCTACCAGCTCGGCGTGCGCCTGCAGCACCAGCTGCATCGCCTCGCGCATGAAGTCCAAGTCGCCGCCGGCGCGCAACGCGTTAACTCTGCCGCGTCGTTAGAGGTCCCGCCTTCGGGTGGGAGGAGGGAGTGCCGAGCCCGGGAAATCGGGGTGAAGGCCATGGAAGCGGTGTAGAGCCTGGATGTGCAGCCTGAAGGCTCCAGGAACGTGTGAACTCTCCGCGCACCTTGACCACCCGCACGTCGTAGTCGTTGACGACGGCGATCGTCCGAGGCGACCAGTACTCGTCGATGGCCCGTTCCGAGACCGGAGATGTTTGCCGCGCAACTCTGCGCCATCGCGGCCGCCACGCGGCTCTTGTCCGACGGCGCTGCAACCAGGCGGGCCGCGACGAGGTCACTTGGCCAGGGCGCAGGTTCGCCGGGCCGTCGGCGGCGCTGCGGACACTGGGCCAGCAGCTGGCGGCGACGGCTGGGTGACGCGGTGATGGTTGGTGTCTGAGCTCGGGCACCGAGGTTGCCCGTCTATGCTCGTCGAGCGGCCGGGTCCGGCCTGGCCTGGTCGGTCGCAAGATAGGGGGCCTGACGCATGGGCTTCGTTCAGATCATCGAATTTCGCACGTCGCGGATGGACGAAGGACGCAAGTACGTCGAGGACTGGGAGAAGGCGACCGAAGGGAAGCGGACCGCTCGACGGGGCTTCTTGTGCCGGGATCGCAACGACCCGAGCCGCTACTTCAACATCGTTTTTTTCGACTCGTACCAGGCGGCGATGGAGAACTCGAACTTGCCTGAGACACAGGAGCTTGCTCAGAAGCTGGCGGCTCTCAGCGATGGATCGCCGACCTTCTACGACCTCGACCTCGTCGAGGAACGCTTCTGAGGGCGGGACGCTGGCCATCGGGTCGGCAGGCACGTGACGACCGAGACTCTGCGGGCCTTCACTGAGGAGGAGTACCGGCAGATCGCTTCCGTGATGCGACGATCCGGATGCCGCGTCGCAGGTGGTCAGTCGCCGCATCGGACCCACCCACGCTGTCACCATCGAACGCGAACTGTCGCCATAGCCGAGGAGTACGCATCCGTACCAAGCCCGTTGGCAGGGCGAGCGGCGTAATGTTTCGGAGTCGGTGGGCCATCGATGAATGACAGCGTCGGCCGACGGTGCCGCTGCCGCGGCGCTCCGACCGCCGGTGGGTAGAGGAGGCGTGATGGCTGACATGACGATTCAACTCAGACCGAACGGTCCCTATCTCGTGCGGGGACCGGTGAAGATGTTCGACGTCGACGGCGAGCCCTTCGACCTGCCGGGCGAAGTCGTGGCGTTGTGTCGGTGTGGCGGATCGGCGACGAAGCCGTTCTGCGACGGCACGCACGCGAAGATCGGTTTCGCCTCAGAGCCGAGGGTGTCGGCCACCTGAGCCGCAATGCTGTACGGGCTGTTGGCTGACCTGGTCGTCATCGTCCACCTCGGCTTCATCATGTTCGTCGCCACCGGCGGGCTCCTGGCGTGGCGGTGGCCTCGGCTGTTCGGGCTCCACCTACCCGCTGTCGTCTATGCCACTGCAATCGTCACGGTCGGTTTCGTCTGTCCGCTCACCCCACTCGAGAAGCACTTCCGTCGCCTCGCCGGTGACCAGGTGTACGCAGGCGGGTTCGTCGAGCACTACCTCGCCGACGTCGTCTATCCGGGCGGGCTCACCCCACTCCTGCGAGCAGTTGCGGCGGCGTGCATCGTCATCGGATACAGCGGTCTCTTTCTCAAGCGGAGACGAAGCCCGACTCGGGAGCCGAACGGTCGTCGCCGGAGATGGCGACGGTCACATGAGCACCACCTTCGACAGTCACGCCAGTCGCAGCGCCTAGTCCGGCGCTCGGGGTGACGAGCGGGCGGTACGGGCGGCGTGCCGGGCCAGTCGGAGCGGCTCGGGTGTGCGGGCGTGGGCGACTGAACCGATGACAAGGTCCATGGCGCTGGCGGGGTCGGTGCGCCAGGCGGCGTGGACAACGACGGCACGGGTCCGGGCGCGCGTGCGAACCCACCGGCCCACCTCTTCACCGTCGAGCTCCAACGGGCTCCAGTCGCCCCGCCTCGGGCCTGGCTCTGCTCCAGCGGCTCGGAGCGGCCGGTGGGTTACGCCGACGGTGGGCATGTCCAGGACTGCGCCGAGGTGGAGGGCCAGGCCGGCCCGGCGCGGGTGATCGCGGCCGGTGGCGTCGACGAGAAGGACATCGGGCCGGCGCTCGAGTGCTCGTACCGACGCGGCGAGCATCGGACCCTCGCGGAGCGCGAGGAGCCCGGGAACGTACGGTGCGCCGGCGACGCCCGGCACGACGGCCTGGGCCACCAGCCGCCCGGCGACGGTCGCGACCGCGCCCACCCAGGCCCGATCGCCCGCCCGTCCCGGTCCGGCCTCCCCCGGGAGATAGGCGACGAAGCATCCACCTACGGCCGGCTCGGCCGGCCCGGGCCGCCATGAGGGCGGGGCCAGCCCAGCGAGCCGTTCCTGCTCGGCCATCAGCGCGGCGGCGTCGTCGGGCCACCCGTCGCGCCCGGTCACCGACTGTCCTCGCCTCTACAGCTTGTACCCGATGGTGCGCAACAGCTCCTTGCGGGCGGCCACGTCCTCGTTGGTCTCCACGCCGCGAGGCGAGCTCCCGTCGACGACGCCGAGAATGGCTCGGCCCCCGGCCGTCTCGGTCACGATGACCTGAACCGGGTTGGCGGTGGCGCAGAAGATCCGGCAGACCTCGGGGACTTGCTTCACCTGGTTGAGCACATTCACGGGGAACCCTTCGCGTAGGAACACCAGGAAGCAGTGGCCGGCTCCGATGGCCAACGCGTTGCGAGTGGCCAGCTCCACCAGTTCGACGTCGTTGCCCGAGCGGCGCACGAGGCACGGACCGGAGGATTCACAGAAGGCCAGGCCGAACCGAAGATGAGGCGAGGACCCGGCCAACACCTCGTGGACGTCTTCGACGGTCTTGATGAAGTGGGACTGACCCAGGATGAGGTTCAGGTCGTCAGGCTTGTCGATCGGCACCGAGAGCAGTTCCATGGCAGCCTCCAACGGTCGGTCCGTACCCGACCTCCGGGGCCGTCGACGCGGCGACCACCGGGGCGGTCGGCTGCCCACGAGAATGACACGTCCGCCGCGGCGGGCGCGGTGCGCTCCTCCTCGGCGAAGACGTGGACGCCATGGTCGGGATGGCGTCCGTGCCGGAGAAGTCGCAGAATGAGCGGCGAGGCTCGAAGACTCCGTGGGGGTGCCTCATGTTCCGTCTCGACGTTCGCGTGCCCGAACTGGTCCCGCAGCTGTCCCCAGGCAAGCACCGGAGCCCGCGTCAGGGCGCGTGCTTCATGGAGCTGGCGTCGTACCTCGCCGGGGAGCGGTGGAGCGATCGGCCGGCCTGTACGCACCCACTGGTCGCCACCCTCGCCCGGCTCGTCAACGACTACACCTCGGACTCCGGCCGTGGACGGCTGGTCGGGCTCGTCCCGTCCGTGATCGGGCTGGTCAGCGACGACCTGCACGTGGACGTGCGGGTCGCGCTCAGATCGGCGACGACGGCGCTGCCCGTCGTCTCCGCCGAGCGGCAACGCGTCCTGGCAGTGGCCGTGCTGGCCGCCGAGCGGGTGCTGGCCGACCTCGACGAGCGACCCGCAGACAGGCTCGAGGAGCCGAGCCGGTGGGCCCTGGCCCAATTTTCCGACGCCGCCCGGTGGGCCCAGCGGTTCACGCAGGGCATCGAGACCTCGCCGAAAGGCTTCCGTCGACATGGCGCGCCCAACATCGTCCGCCATGCCGTGCTCGGCATCGTTCACGCGGGCATACCCGACCCGGACACGCCGCTCCATGACCTGCTCGTCGGCGCGATCGAAGACTGCGCGGCGTGGGTCCCCTGCAGCCCCGATCCCGTTCCGGCCGCGCCGGGCGACGCCGCGCCGGCGGCCAACGTCGCGCGCTGATCGGCGACCGGGTTCGGCGAACGACGACAGCCGATCTGCGAGGTTGCTCTACCCCGCCGGTGCATCAGGGGTGTTGTCGCACGCCGACAGGCCGCCGCCCTCGCCGCCTCGAGTCAGCCCTTCACCGCACCCATGGTGAACCCAGTGATGAAGCGTTCCAGCAGCAGCGTGAAGGCGAACGCCAGGGGTATGGCGACGATGATTCCGGCGGCTTCGAGCGACTGCCAGAAGAAGACGTCACCCCGGATCAGTTCGGTCGGTACTCCCACGCTGATTGTCTTCTCGTTCGCGGGTGACACGAACGCCAGGGCGTAGATGAACTCGTGGGCCGCAAGCGTGAAGGCGAACACCACCACCGCGACGACGCCGGGGAAGGCGAGTGGCACCGCCACTCGCCAGAACGTCGCAACTCGGCTGTAGCCGTCGACGAGGGCCTGATCTTCGATGTCGCGGGGAACGGCCTTGAAGAAACCCAGCAGCAACCACACCGCGACCGGCACGGTGAGAGTGGGATAGACGAGCACGAGGGACCACTTCGTGTCTTGCAGGTCGAGCACGCTCACGATCTTCGACAATGAGATGAAGAGCAGCGAGGGCGGTACGAGATAGACCATGAAGATTGCGACCCCGAGCCCGCTGCCCCAGCGCACGGGCAGCCGGGCGAGGCTGTAGGCGGCGGGCAGCGCAAGGGCCAATGTGATCAGCACGACGAGTCCCCCGACCTCGAGCGTGTTGAGGGCGAATGTCATGAAGTTGGTGTCCGCGAACAGGAAGCTGACGTTGGCCCACGTGGGCCGGGGGTTGAACGTGAACGGATTGTTGAGCGGGTTGTAGAGGTCCTGGTCCTGTTTGAAAGCGGTGATCGAGGCCCACAGGAACGGCATGGCGCATGCAAAGGCGGCGAAGATCGCGGCCATGTAGACCCCGACGCGCGCCGCCACGTGGCGGCGTTCCGCTCGACGCCGTTCACGGGCGACGACTCGTTCATCGGCTCGAACGACAGCGGCCGTCACGTGACCTCCATGCGGCGTACGGCCAGGAGAATGGCGATGGCGGCGGCGAGCAGAAGCGGGAACAAGAACAGCGCGATAGCGGCGCCCTGCCCGAGGTCGCCGCTATTGATGCCTTTGTAGAACGCCCAGGTCGTGAGAACCTGCGTCGAGTTGGCGGTGCCGCCTCCCGGTGTCAGCACGTACACGACCGCCATGTCGGTGAAGACGAGGATGGAGCCGAACAGGACGGCGACGGCGATCACTGGCAATGTCAAGGGCAGCGTGATCTCCCACAGCCGGCGCCAGAAGCGGGCTCCGTCCACCGCGGCGGCATCGTTGATCTCCGCGGGAATGGCGCTGAGGCCCGCCATCATGATGACGGCCGCGAGTGGGACGAGCCGCCACACCTCGACGGCGATGACGGAACCCCGGGCGAGATCGGGCCTACCCAGCCAGTTCATGTGCCCGTTCTCCTCGAGCAGATGCACGTGGCGGAGGACCCAGTCGATCGGGCTGAACAGGTTGTCGAGGAGCCACAGCCACGTAACGGCAGCCAGGGCGACGGGCGTGGTCCACGGCAGGAGCACGAAGAAGCGCAGCAGCCGCTTGCCTCGGATGTCGGCCGTGAGGAGGAGGGAGAGCGGGTGGGCGAGCACGACGACGATCGCCATCGTCACCGCTGTCATGACGAGTGTGTTGCGCAGGGACTGCTGGAAGACGGGATCGCCCCAGGCGGCGCGGAAGTTGTCGAGGCCGACGAAATGACGGGGCGGCGACGCGGTGGTGACATCTGTGACGCTGAACCAGAGGGCGAGGACGAAGGGCACGGCGACAAGCAGGACGATGTAGATCACCGAGGGGAGCAGGAAGAGCGGCCCGAGTACGCCATCGCGATCGGCTAGCCGCCGGCGCTTCCAAGTCGATCCGTCCGCTCTTCCCATGGCTCGCCTACTCGATGGAGGTCGGGCTCGTGCGCACTCCGGTCTCGCCATCGAAAAAACGGAGCTTGCCCTCGGGGATCACGAAGTCGTAGGTGCGGCCCGTCTCGATCGACGACATCACAGGTGCGGCCAACCGGATGACGACCGGGGTCGGTTCGCCCAGACCGGTAACGGTGCCGTGTAGGTGCCGGTCGCCACTGAGGTACTCGATGCGACTGACGGTGATCGACATGGTGCGGTGGCCAGCCGTGTCGCCACCGAGGACCCCGGCGGGAAGCACATTCTCCGGGCGAAACCCCACCAC
>JBKOXV010000110.1:0-15950 GCA_046725105.1 bacterium
GGCCCGGCGCATGCTGAAGTCGCTCGGGACCCTTCCCGCCGGCGCCCGCGTGCTCGACATCGGTTGCGGCGACGGCTTCCATCTCGACCTGCTCCGCAAGTACGGGCCGCCCGACTGGCAGCTCGAGGGCATCGACATCGACAAGCGAGCCGTGGCGGCGGGGTCGGCGCGTGACCTCACCATCCACCACGGCACCGTCGAGGGGTTGGATCTGCCGCCGGCGTCGTACCACGCCGCCCTCATGATTCAGACCGTCGAGCACGTCGCCCACCCGCCGAGCGTGTTGGCGGCGGCACGGCGGCTGCTGAAGCCGGGCGGCCGTCTGATGCTCGTCACCGACAACACCGGCTCGCTCGACTTCCGCCTGGCGGGCCGGCGCTACTGGGGTGGCTACCACTTCCCGCGCCACTGGAACCTGTTCAACGAGCGCTCGATCCGCCTGCTGGCCGCCAAGGCCGGCTTCGACGTGGCCTCGTTCGAGACGATCGTGTCGCCGGTGAACTGGACGTACTCCGTGCGCAACGCCCTCGAGGACCTCAGCGCGCCGCGCTGGCTCGTGAACCAGTTCAGCCTGTCGACGCCCGTCACCCTCGGCGCCTTCACCGCCTTCGACGCCGTCCACACCGCCTTCGGGCGCGGCGCCCTCCTGCGCGTCGTGCTGAAGCGCCCCCACTGAAGCCCGCGAGCGTTCGCGTCACGTCGGCGTGCGAAAACCGCTCTGTCTCGTGACGAGAAGCGGTTGACACCGGCCGCCCCGTACGATGGCGGCATGGCTGATCAGGAACGGCGCACCGACTCCGGCATCGTGATCGAGCCGCTGTACACGGCGGCCGCCCTCGACGGATGGGACGCCGACGCCCAACTGGGCGAGCCGGGAAAGCCGCCGTACACCCGGGGCATTTACCCGTCGATGTACCGCGGCCGGCTGTGGACGATGCGCCAGTACGCCGGCTTCGGCTCGGCCGAGGCCACCAACGAGCGCTTCAAGTTCCTGCTCGCCCACGGCCAGACCGGCCTGTCGTGCGCCTTCGACCTCCCCACCCAGATGGGCTACGACTCCGACCACCCCCGGGCCGAGGGCGAGGTCGGCAAGGTCGGTGTCGCCATCGACTCGATCGAGGACATGCGCCTCCTGCTGCACGAGTTGCCCCTCGACCAGGTCACCACCTCGATGACGATCAACTCGACGGCGGCCATCCTGCTGCTGCTGTACGAGCTCGTGGCCGAGGAGCAGGGCGTGCCGTCGACGGCCATCAACGGCACGATCCAGAACGACCTCTTGAAGGAGTACATCGCGCGCGGCACCTACGTGTACCCGCCTCGCGCTTCGATGCGGTTGATCACCGACATCTTCGCCTACTGCCACGAGCGCGTCCCGAAGTGGAACACCATCTCGATCTCCGGCTACCACATCCGTGAGGCGGGCTCGACCGCGGTCCAGGAGATCGCCTTCACCCTCGCCAACGGCATCGCCTACGTGCAGGGGGCCATCGACGCCGGGCTCGACGTCGACGAGTTCGGGCCCCGCCTGTCGTTCTTCTGGAACGCCCACAACGACGTGTTCGAGGAGGTCGCCAAATACCGCGCCGCTCGGCGCATGTGGTACCGGATCATGACCGAGCGGTTCGGGGCGAAGAAGGAGGCGTCCAAGCTGCTGCGCTTCCACACCCAGACCGGCGGTTCGACGCTCACCGCCCAGCAGCCGGAGAACAACATCGTGCGCGTCACGGTGCAGGCGCTGGCGGCGGTGCTGGGGGGGACGCAGAGCCTCCACACCAACGGCTTCGACGAGGCGCTCGGCCTGCCGACCGAGCGGGCGGCGCGCATCGCCCTGCGCACGCAACAGATCATCGGCTACGAGTCCGGCGTCGTCGACACGCCCGACCCGCTGGCCGGCTCGTACTTCGTGGAGTCCCTCACCGATGCCGTCGAGGGCCGGGCATGGGACTACATCGCGCGCATCGACGAGCTCGGCGGAGCGGTGGCGGCCATCGAGGCCGGCTACCAGACCGACGAGATCGAGCAGGCCGCGTACGAGTACACGAAGTCGATCGACGACGGCGAGCGGGTGATCGTCGGCGTCAACCGCTTCACGGTCGACGACGACGTGGCGCCGGACATCTTCCCGATCGACCCGGCCCTCCAGCGGGCCCAGGTCGAGGGGGTGAAGAAATTCCGCGCCGACCGCGATCAGGCGGCAGTGGCGGCCTCGCTCGACGACGTGCGTAGCGCCGCGCGCGGCACGCAGAACCTGCTCCACCCGATGCGGGCCGCCCTAGCCGCCCGGGCGACCCTCGGCGAGGTGAGCGACGCCCTGCGCGACGTCTTCGGCGAGTATCGCCCCGGTTAAAGGACTTCGGGTCGAAGCGTCGGGAAGAGGATCACCTCTTTGATGGTGGTGACGCCCGTGAGCAGCATCACGAGCCGGTCGATCCCGATTCCGAGGCCGCCGGTGGGCGGCATCCCGTACTCGAGCGCCCGCAGGTAGTCCTCGTCGACCGTGCCCGCTTCGAGGTCGCCCGCCTCCTTGAGGCGCTGCTCGTCCTCGAAGCGCCGGCGCTGGTCGATCGGGTCGTTCAGCTCGCTATAGGCGTTGGCCAGCTCGCGGCTGGCACCGACCAGCTCGAACCGCTCGACCAGCTGAGGATCGACGCGGTCGGGCCGAGCCAGCGGCGATACCTCGCGCGGATGATGGGTGACGAAGGTGGGAGCGATCAACGTGGGCTCGACCAGCGCGTCGTACAGCTCCATGCACAACGCCCCGCTGCCCATGTGCGGCTCATAGGCGACACCGTGTTCGTCGCACAACGCCCGCAGCTCCTCCACCGGCATCGACGGATGGACCGGCCGCCCGAGCACCTCGGCCACGAGGTCGAGGATGCGGGCCCGCCGCCACGGTTGGGCCAGATCGACCTCAACCTCGCCGATGGTGATCACCGTGGTGCCGAGGGCGTCGCGCGCCGCCTGGACGACCAGCTCCTCGGTGAGCGTCATCATGTCGGTGTAGTCGGCGAAGGCCTGGTACACCTCGAGCATCGTGAACTCAGGGTTGTACTTCGGCGCGATGCCCTCGTTTCGGAAGACCCGGCCGATCTCGAACACCCGCTCCAGACCGCCCACTATCAGCCGCTTGAGGTGCAGCTCGAGGGCGATGCGGAGGTACAGGTCGAGGTCGAGCGCGTTGTGGTGGGTGACGAAGGGACGGGCGTGGGCGCCGCCCACTTCGACGTGCAGCACCGGCGTCTCGACCTCGACGAAGCCCCGCTCGACGAGCCCGCGCCGGATCGAGGCGATCACGTCGTGGCGTACCTGGAAGGCGCGCCGGGCGTCCTCGTTGACGATCAGGTCGACGTAGCGCTGCCGGTAGCGGGTGTCGACGTCGGCGAGGCCCTTCCACTTGTCCGGCAGCGGCCGCAGCGCCTTGGCGAGCAGCTCGAAGCGATCGACTCGCACCGACAGCTCACCCTTGTTCGTGGTCATCACCACGCCGTCCACGCCGACCCAGTCGCCGAGGTCGAGGTCGTTGAAGGCCGCCAGGCCGTCGTCGCCGATCACCTTCTGCGACACGAACAGCTGCACCTGGTCGTCGCGATCACGAAGCGTGGCGAACGTGAGGCGGCCCTGACGTCGGATCAGCAGGAGCCGCCCGGCGATGCGCACCCGTTCATCGGTCTCGGTGCCGGGCGGCAGGTCGCCGTGGCGGCGGCGCAGCTCGCCGAGCATGATCGAGCGGTCGAACCGGTACGGGTAGGGCTCGACGCCGGCGTCCCGGAGGGCGTCGACCTTGCCGAGGCGCCGTTCGCGTTCGGCGGCCAGTCCGCGCACCTCGTCGTCAGGCATGACCACCGCACGCTACCCGGCTTGTTTATCGTGGCCTGGTGCGTCGAGTGGCGGCGCTCCTGGTCGCGGGAGCCCTCCTGGCGGGCGTCCCGGCGTGGGCGGCGCCGGTCGACGAGCCCACGGTCCCCGGCTCCGGTCCGGTGTCGGCGTCGGCGCGCGCCGCCGTCGACCCCGCCATCGCCACCGACATCGTGTCCGTCCACACCGCTCGAGAACTGAGCCCGGCCATCGCCAGCGCCGCCATCTCGGCAGCCGTCGGCGCCGGGGGCGCCGGCCAGGTGCTGAACGCCGGGGTGATCGGCCTCTACAACGTGGTTCGCGACGGCCGGGCCGTTTCGACGGCGCCGGCCGGATACCGGTATCCGCTGTCGACGACGGTGATGCCGCCCGACATCGCCGGCCGGGTGATCAGCCGCGACCTGGCCCGCACGCTGGCGCTCGGCGGCGTCGTCATGAACGCCCTCACCGCCGCCGCCCACGCGGTGCAGGCCGGCGACTCGCTGTCGGTGCTGGGGTGGGACGGCAACGCCCACGCTCTGTCCGTCGCGCTGATCGCACCGGACGAGCAGATCGGCAGCGAGCTGTTCATCCCGCCGGCCGTCGGCGAGATCCTCGGCCTCGACCGACCGTCGAGCGTCATCCTGTGGGGATTCCGGTCGCGCTCGGCCATCGACCAGGCGCTGGCGGTGAACGGCCTCGTCAACACCGGCACCCGCATCCGGCACTCCTGGGATCCGCGCGACCCCGACGCCACGCTCAGTTACGCCCACCTGAAGCCGATGCTCGGCGAGTTCGCCTACGCCGGCGCGGGCGAGGCGATCACGTTGGAGCCGGGGTGGTTCGAGGCGCACATCTCGCGCGTCACCCTGCCCCTCGGGATCCGGTCCTGGTGCCACAACGTCGTCGCTCCGGCGTTGCAGGGCGCCTTGGGCGAGGTCGCCGCGGTCGACCTGACCAGCGCCATCGACGTCGCCAACACCAACTCCTTCGGCGGCTGCTTCCACGCCCACGAGGTCACGGCCCTGGGCAGCACCACCGGTGGCTTCCTGTCCCGCCACAGCTGGGGGATGGCCATCGACATGAACACGGTCGAGAATCCCGAGGGCCGCCCGCCCACGATGAACTGCGACGTGGTCCGCATCTTCCGCAAGTGGGGATTCGCTTGGGGCGGCAACTTCCTGCAGGGCGACGGCATGCATTTCGAGTACGTCGGCGGCCGACGGGACCAGCTGGCCTACCCGTCGCGGTACTGCCCGAACATCGTCGGGGCCGTGTCGCCCACGTCCGTGCCGTCCGAGCCGGCCACGGACGAACGAGCCCGGGTCTTCACTGTCGAGGTGTCCCACTAGCCTGGGATCGTGGCTCTCCGCTTCGTGATCGTGGGCGGCGGCCCGGCGGGCAACACCGCAGCCACGTGGGCCGCCCGGCTCGGCGCCGAGGTCACGCTGCTTGAGCGTGACATCGTCGGCGGTGCCGCGCACCTGTGGGACTGCATCCCGTCGAAGACGATGATCGCCACGGGCGGCGCCATGAGCTTCACCCGGCGCATCGAGGGTATGGGCCTCGACCGCATCCAGGCCGAGGTCGACATGAACGCCCTCAAGGAGCGGGTCGAGGGCATCGTCACCAAGCTGAACGGGTCGATCACCGACCTCCTCAAGAGCCAGCGGGTTCGCATGGTGCGGGGCGAAGGCCGCCTCGACGGGCCGCACTGCGTCGCCGTCGAGACGTCGACCGGCTTCGAGGAGCTGCCCGCCGACGCCGTGCTCATCTCGACCGGCTCCCGTCCCCGCATCCCCGATTGGTGCACGCCCGACGGTGAGCGCATCCTCACGACCCGGCAGTGCTACCCGCCGCCCCTCCTGCCGGAGCACCTCGTCGTCATCGGATCGGGCGTCACGGGGGTCGAGTTCGTCCACATGTTCTCGACGCTCGGGTCGAAGGTGACGCTCCTCGTGAGCCGGCAGCAGGTGCTGCCGAACAAGGATCCCGAAGTCGCGGCGGCACTCGAGGAGGACTTCCTCCGTCGGGGCGTCACCCTGTTGAAGGGAGCCCGCGCCGTCGGCATCGACCGGCGCGACGATGGCGTGGCCGTCAGGTGCGAGGACGGCCGGGTCGTTCCGGGCTCGCACGCCTTACTCGCCGTCGGGTCAGTTCCGAATACGGACGACCTCGGTCTGGAGACGGCCGGCGTGGAGATCGACGGCGGCGGCTACATCCCCATCAACCACCATTGCCAGTCGAATGTGAGCCACATCTACGCCGCCGGAGACGTGTCCGGGAAGCTGCCGCTGTCGTCGGTGGCGGCCATGCAGGGCCGCAAGGTGGCCGAGCACGTGATGGGACTGCACACCCTCGAGCACCGGCACCTCGACTACGACAAAGCCGCCTCGGCCATCTTCACCGAGCCCGAGATCGCCGACGTGGGCCTGGCTGAAGCCGACGCCTTCGCCATGGGACGGAAGATCCGCGTCACCAAGGTGCCGTTCTCGGCCGCCCCGAAGGCGTTGATCAACAACGACCCGCGCGGGTTCGTGAAGATCCTCTCCGACCCGGCCACGGGAGTGGTGCTGGGCGGCTCGATCGTGGGGCGTCACGCCGCCGAGCTGATCTCCGTGATCGCCCTCGCCGTCACGGCCAACCTGAAGGTCACCGACATCGTCGAGAGCCTCCTCGTGCACCCGTCGCTGGCCGAGGCGCTGGCCGACGCCGCCGAGTAGCGGCGGCGTCCGGCTTCGCCGTGCGTCGCCGGCCGCGGAAGAACCGATTGCCGAGCGGAGCGAGTAGGAGCCGACCGAAGCGCGGCGGAGGACGGCGACGCAGACAGTTCAGCCGATGACGACCACCACGTCGCCCGAGCCGACGGTGTCACCCGCGGCCACCTTGATGTCGGTGACGGTGCCGGACCGTTCGGCACTGATCTGGTTCTCCATCTTCATGGCCTCGAGGATCACGACGGGCTGACCGACCTCGACGTCCTGGCCCACTTCGACGAGCACCTTCACGATCGTGCCCTGCATCGGCACGGCGACGTCGCCGCTGCCCGTGCCGCCACCGCTGGCGCCGGCCCCGCTGGTCGGTCGGGCCGGCTTCCGAGCCGCTGGCCCCGCCGCCGGACCCGCCGTCGGCGCGACCACGGGGGCCGCCTCGGGCACCCACAGCTTCACCACGAACCGCTTGCCGTTGACCTCCACGGTCGTCGTCCGCTCGACCAACGAAGTGTCACCGTCGGCCTCGGTCGGCGGAGCGGGCTTGGGCGGGGCGGCCACACCAGACAGGTCGAGACGCTCCTCGACCCACTTGGTGGAGTGGGTGACCGCGGCGAAGTCGGGATGGCGCAGGATGGCGAGGTCGGCGGGGATCGTGGTGGCGACGCCCTCGACCGTCATCTCCTCGAGGGCCCGGATGGCCCGGTGGATGGCGACGTCGCGGTCCGACCCCCACAGGATCAGCTTGCCGATGAGATTGTCGTAGTACTGGCTGATCTCGTCGCCGCTCTCGTAACCGCCGTCCCAGCGCGTGCCGAAGCCGTCCGGCGGCACCAGCTTGGTGATGCGGCCCGGCGACGGGAGGAACCGTCCGCCGGCGGGGTTCTCGGCGTTGATGCGGATCTCGATGGCGTGGCCGCGCCGCACGATGTCGTCCTGCCCGAACGACAGCGGCTCACCCGACGCCACCCGGATCTGCTCGGCCACCAGGTCGATGCCGGTGACCATCTCGGTGACCGGGTGTTCGACCTGGAGACGAGTGTTCATTTCGAGGAAGTAGAACTCGTCGTCCTGGTACAGGAACTCGACGGTGCCGGCGTTGTAGTAGCCGACCGCCTTGGCCACCTTCACCGCCGCCTCGCCCATCGCCAGGCGCACGGTGTCCGGGAAGTTCGGCGCCGGGCTCTCTTCGATCAGCTTCTGATGGCGGCGCTGGGCCGAGCAGTCGCGCTCACCCACCCAGACGACGTTGCCGTGTGTGTCGCCCACGACCTGCATCTCGACGTGGCGCGGCCACGTCAGGTACCGCTCCATGTAGATCTCGTCGCGTCCGAAGTACGCCTTGGCCTCGCGGCGGGCCGACTCGATGGCGTTGTCGACGGCCGCCTCCGACGCCACCACCTTCATGCCGCGGCCGCCGCCGCCGTACGCAGCCTTGATGGCGACGGGCCAACCGCTGGCCCGGCCGAAGGCTCGCACCTCGTCGGCGGAGGTGACCGGAGTCGTGGTGCCCGGCACGCCCCGGACGCCCGCCCGCTCGGCCGCGATGCGCGAGCTGATCTTGTCGCCCATCGTCTCGATGGCGTCGGGGGGCGGGCCGATGAACGTGACTCCCATGCCGGTGACCGCCCGGGAGAAGTCGGTGTTCTCCGAGTAGAAGCCGTATCCCGGGTGTACGGCGTCGGCTCCGCTCGTCCTGATGGCCCTGAGGATGGCGTCGGTGTTCAGATAGCTCTCCGCCGCCGACTGCCCGCCGAGCGAATAGGCCTCGTCAGCGAGGCGGACGTGCAGGGCGTGACGGTCGAGGTCGGAGTACACCGCCACCGTGGCGATGCCGAGCTCGCGGCACGCCCGGATGACCCGCACCGCGATCTCGCCCCGGTTGGCGATCAGGATCTTGTTGAGCATTGGGTGCCTATGTTGGTGCCGTGGACAGGTCTTCCGCCACTGATGAACCGCCGTGGTCGATCACGCGCGTGGCCGAGACCGGCTCCACGAACGACGATCTCGTTGCCGCTGCCCGCGCCGGTGCGCCCGATCGCAGCGTCCTCGTCACCGACTTCCAGACCGCCGGTCGGGGCCGCCTCGGCCGCCGATGGGACGCGCCGCCGGGGGCGTCGTTGCTGGTGTCGGTGCTCGTCCGGCCCCGTTCGGCGCCGGCGCGCCTGCACGGCTTCACGCAGGCCATGGCGTTGGCCGCCCGGCAGGCTTGCCGTGACGTCGGTGGCTTCACGCCGGTGCTCAAGTGGCCCAACGACCTGCTTGTCGGCGATCGGAAGTTGGCCGGCATCCTGGCCGAGGCGGTGGCCGACGGCAGGCGGGTGGTCGCCGTGGTGGCGGGCATGGGTCTCAACGTGGCGTGGCCCGAAACGCCGACGGCGGAGGCCATCTCGGCGTCGTCGGCGGCGGGTCGGCCGCTCGACCGCGACGAGATCCTGAACGCCGTGCTCGCCAACCTGACCGGACGTCTCCACGAGTGGGAGCACGAACCTGAGGCCCTCCACGACCACTACCGGGCCGCGCTGGCCACGCTCGGTCAGGTGGTGCGCGTGGAGACGCCTGGCGCCACGGTCGAAGGCGTCGCCGTCGACGTGCGACCCGGCGGCGAGCTCGTCGTCGACGGGGACGGGACGCGCCACGAGATCAGCGTCGGTGACGTCATCCACCTGCGCTCGGCCTGACCCCTGATCCGTTTCACGCGGCTGCAACCCCGCCTGACGTGGTCGAACTGGCGTGAAACGGGGGGAGGGGATGACCCGGACGGCGGGAACGCTCGCGGTAGCCTGGCCCGACCGTGGCGCCCCGACCCCGCCGACGCCGTTGGGCCCAGCGCTTGTTGAGCACCTTCGGAGTGTTCGTATTGACCGCGTTCGCCCTGTCGACGGCCGGGGTGATCTACGCCAAGCGCACCCTCGACTCGGTGGCTCGCGTCGACCTGCCCTCGCTCACGCGCGAGGGCCAGTCAGTGGAGGACGCCGGCGACGGGCCCACCACCGTCGAGAACTACCTCGTCGTGGGGTCCGACAGCCGCGCCGGCGCCAATCCCGACGATCTCGACGCCGGAGCGGTCGGCAACGCCCAGGAGGTGACCGGCCAGCGCTCCGACACCATCATGATCCTGCGCTTCAACCCGGCCGACAACACATCGGCGCTGTTGTCGTTGCCGCGCGACCTGTGGGTGACGATCGCCGGCACGGACGGCAAGAACAAGATCAACTCGGCCTTCACGAAGGGCAGCGACGTCCTGATCAACACCATCCAGGCCGACTTCGGCATTCCCATTCATCACTACGTCGAGGTCGATTTCCAGGGCTTCAAGCGGCTGGTCGACGCCGTGGGCGGGGTGTCGATCTTCTTCCCCGAGCCGGCGCGCGATACGACGACCGGCTTCGAGGCGCTGGCCCCCGGTTGCAACACGCTCGACGGCACCCAGGCGCTGGCCTTCGCCCGGTCCCGTCACTACCAGGTGTTCGTCAACGGCAAGTGGCGCGAGGACCAGAGCGCCGATCTGGGACGGATCAAGCGCCAGCAGGAGTT
The DNA here is from genome assembly GCA_046725105.1 of bacterium. GTDB lineage: Bacteria > Actinomycetota > Acidimicrobiia > Acidimicrobiales > Ilumatobacteraceae > DASXAI01. The sequence continues at coordinate 10,086 of JBKOXV010000110.1, forward strand.
CCTGCGGGTCGCGTTCGAGAAGGCGCTGACGGCGAGCTCGTCGAGCCCGATCGCCGCCACCGAGCTCATCAACGCCGCCCTCGACAACATCAAGGTCGACACGACGCTCGACGTGTTCGGACTGGCCAACCACCTCCGCAAGGTCGGCAGTGGCGGCATCAAGTCGTGGACGATGCCCGCCACCCTCGGCACGGTCGGCAACCAGTCCGTGCTGAACGTCAACGACGAGCAGGCGCAGCCGATCATCGACTTCTTCAAGGGCGTCGGGCCGGAGCCCGCCGAAGCGACCCCGACGCCGGGCAACGCCGTACCGCTCGCTCCGGCTCCGCCGGCGGCGCAGGACGCCGGCGAGCAGTCGTGCCCTTGACCGCTAGCGTCGCCCCGCGATGAAAGGACTGGTCTTGGCCGGCGGCGCCGGCACGCGCCTGCGCCCGATCACCCACACCAGCGCCAAGCAGCTGGTGCCGGTGGCCAACAAGCCGATCCTGTTCTACGGGCTGGAAGCCATGGCGGCGGCCGGCATCGACGAGATCGGCATCATCGTCGGCGACACCAGGGCCGAAGTGATGGCGGCCGTCGGAGATGGGAGCCGATGGGGCGTCCAGGTCACGTACATCCCTCAGGACGCGCCGCTGGGGCTGGCCCATTGCGTGCTGATCTCGGGGGACTTCCTCGGCGACGACGACTTCGTCATGTACCTCGGTGACAATCTGCTCGAGCAGGATCTCACCGCCTTCGTCGACGAGTTCCTCAAGGCGCGAGCCAACGACGACGTCAAGCCCAGCGCCCAGATCCTGCTGAAGCGGGTGCCCGATCCACATCGGTTCGGAATCGCCGAGCTCGACGGCGACGGCCACGTCGTGCGCCTCGTGGAGAAGCCGGCCGATCCGCCCAGCGATCTGGCCCTCGTCGGCGTCTACCTCTTCGACCGCACCATCAACGACGCCGTCCGAGCCATCGACCCGTCGGCACGCGGCGAGCTGGAGATCACCGACGCCATCCAGTGGCTGCTCGACCAGGGCCGGCGAGTCCGGCAGAAGACGCTCACCGGATGGTGGATCGACACCGGCAAGCTCACACCGCTGCTCGAAGCCAACCGCCTGCTGCTCGAGAAGCTGGAGCCCGTCGTCGACGGGTCGGTGGACGAGGCATCAGCGCTCGACGGGCGGGTCGAGGTGGCCGCCGGCGCCGAGGTCGTCGGGTCGACGATCCGCGGTCCCGTCACCATCGGGCCCGGAACACGAATCGTGAACAGCTTCATCGGCCCGTTCAGCGCCATCGGCGCCGGCTGCGAAGTGATCAACTCCGAGATCGAGCACTCCGTGGTGATGGAGGGCAGCCGCATCGTCGACATCCCGCGCCTGGAGGACAGCCTCATCGGGCGCGAGGCCGTGGTGACGCGGAGCCAGCAGCGGCCGCGGGCGCTGCGACTCATGGTCGGCGACCACTGCCAGATCGACGTCGAGTAGGAGCGCGGATGCCGAAGATCAGCGAGAGCGAGGCCATCGCCGGCGTACACGTCGTCGAGCCGGAGATCCATGGCGACCAACGGGGCCTGTTCATCGAGACCTACCGCCGATCGTGGTTCCCGCACGGACGAGAGATGGTGCAGGGCAACCGGGCCAACCGACAGCGGGGGGCGCTCGTGGGCCTGCACTACCACCTGCACCAGGCCGACTACTGGTACGTGCCGTTCGGCACGGCGCGTGTGGTGCTGCACGACCTGCGCGAGGGCGGCCCCACCGACGGTGCCACGCTGTCGCTCGACCTGAGCGGTGGGAACCACGTCGGCGTCTTCATCCCTCCTGGAGTCGCCCACGGGTTCGCCGCTCTCACCGATCTCACCATCACCTACCTGGTGGACGGGTACTACAACCCCGCCGACGAGCTCGGCGTGGCGTGGGACGACCCGGCCGTCGTCGCCGACTGGGGCATCACCGACCCGCTGCTGTCGGCGCGCGACCAGGCCAATCCCCGGCGCACCGACATCCCGGCCGGCCGCCGCCCCTACTGGCCCATGAGGACGTGATGCTTCGACCTCATTCGCTCGCGAGGCGAGGATCCTGATGCTTCGATGACCACCCTGTTCGTAACCGGCGCCGCCGGCTTCATCGGATCGAACTTCGTTCGCTACTGGTCCGAGCATCACGGCGAGGACCGCATCGTCGCCTTCGACGCCCTCACCTACGCCGGCGTGCGCGAGAACATCGACGGCGTCGCGCGCGTCGAGTTCGTGTCCGGCGACATCGGCGACCTGGCGCTCGTCGAGGAGGTGTTGCGTGAGCAGCACGTCGACGTCATCGTGAACTTCGCCGCCGAGTCCCACAACAGCCTGGCGATCCTCGACCCGGCGCGCTTCTTCCGCACCAACGTGCTCGGGACGCAGACGCTGTGCGAGGCGGCCAAGCGGGTCGGCGTGGCACGGCTGCACCACGTGTCGACGTGCGAGGTCTACGGCGATCTCGATCTCGATGCCGACGAGGCGTTCACGGAGTCGTCGCCGTACCGCCCCAGGACGCCGTACAACGCCAGCAAGGCCGGCGGCGACCACGCCGTGCGGGCCTACCACGAGACGTGGAACCTGCCCATCACCATCACGAACTGCGCCAACAACTACGGGCCCTACCAGTTTCCCGAGAAGGTCATCCCCTTCTTCACCACCCAGGCGCTCCAGGACAAGGAGCTGCCGCTCTACGCCTCGACCGAGAACCGGCGGGAGTGGATCCACGCCATCGACCACTGCCGTGCCATCGACATGATCCTCGAGCGCGGCCGCGTGGGCGAGACGTACCACGTCGGCACCGGCGCGGAGAAGAGCATCATGGAGATCGCCGATCTGGTGCTCGGCCACCTCGACAAGCCGGCCCGTTTGAAGACCATCGTCCCCGATCGGCCCGGGCACGATCGGCGCTACGTGCTCGACTGGACGAAGATCCGAACCGAGCTCGGGTGGGCGCCGACCATCCCCTTCGAGCAGGGCATCGTCGACACGATCGACTGGTACGCCGCCAACCGGGCGTGGTGGGAGCCGTTGCGCGACCGGGCCCCGGTGGCCGAGGGTTCGGCCTGGGCATCGCCGCGGTGAAAGTCCTCGTCACCGGAGCCGGCGGCCAAGTCGGTCGAGACGTGGTAGCGGCCTGCGAGCACGCCGGCGACGACGTGATCGCCGCCGAGCGCGAACGGTTGGACGTCACCGACCGCGACGCCGTCCTCGGCGCCGTCATGTCGGTGCGACCCGACGCCGTCGTCCACACGGCGGCGTGGACGGCCGTCGACGCCTGCGAGGCCGATCCGGAACGGGCCTACCGGGACAACGCACTGGCGGTGCGTTGGGTGGCCGAGGCGTGCCAGCGGGGCGGGGCTCATCTCGTGCACTTGTCGACCGACTACGTGTTCGACGGCGACAAGCCGGAGCCGTACCTCGAATGGGACCCGCCCGCGCCACGCTCGGCCTACGGGCGCTCGAAGTGGGCGGGCGAGTGCGAGGCATTGCAGACGGCGCCCGGGGCCACCGTGGTGCGGACGTCGTGGGTGTGCGGCGCCCACGGCGCCAACATGGTGAAGACCATCCTTCGCTTGGCGGCGCAGTTCGACCGACTCACATTCGTCGACGACCAGCGGGGCCACCCGACCTTCACGTCCGACCTGGCGCCGATGCTGCGGCGGCTGGCCGTCGACCGCCGCCCCGGCGTGCACCATGTCACCAACCAGGGCGCCGTCAGCTGGTTCGAGTTCGCCCAGGCCGTCTTGGCGGCGGCGGGACTCGACCCGACCCGGGTCACGCCGGTGTCGACCGCCGAGCTGGTGCCGGCCCGTCCGGCGCCGCGGCCGGCCAACTCCGTGCTCGACAACGCCGTGCTCCGCCTGGCCGGCATCCCGCTCCTCCCCGACTTCCGGGAGCCGCTGGAGCAGCTCGTCAAGACGTTGGTCTGAGCGCTTCCTCCCGGTGCGCCAGGAACCACTCCACGGTGCGAGCCAGCCCGTCCTCGAAGGGCGTAGAGGCCCGCCAGCCGAGCCGCTCTTCGGCGCGAGAGGCGTCGACGCGCCGGCGGGGCTGACCGTCGGGCTTGGTGGGATCCCACCGGAGCTCGCCCGTGAACCCCGTGAGCCGGGCAATGTGCTCGACGGTCTCGCGGATAGAGACCTCGTCGTCGGCGCCCAGGTTGACGGGCTCGGGGTCGTCGAGGAGCTCGGCGGCGAGCACGATGCCTTCGGCGGCGTCGTCGACGTAGAGGTACTCACGGGTGGCGCGGCCCGTACCCCACACCTCGACCTTGTCGTCACCGGCCTCGACCGCTTCGACGCACTTCTTGATGAGCGCCGGAATGACGTGCGACACGGCCGGGTCGAACTTGTCGCCCGGCCCGTAGAGATTGGTGGGGATCAGGAAGGCGGACCGCTGGCCGTGCTGGGCCCGGTTGACCTGAGCATGTACGAGGAGCGCCTTCTTGGCGATGCCGTACGGGGCGTTGGTCTCCTCCGGGTAGCCGTCCCAGAGGGTCTCTTCGCGGAACGGCACCGGCGTGAACTTCGGGTACGAGCACACCGTGCCGACCAGCACAGTCTTCTCGACGTCGTAGCGCCGGGCCGCCTCCAGTACGTGCGTGCCCATGAGCAGGTTGGCCAGGTACAGGTCGGCGGGAGCGACCTGGTTGTAGCCGATGCCCCCGACCCGAGCCGCCAGGTGCACCACGACCTCGGGCGCGGTGGCGGCGAACACCTCCTCGGTGGCGTCACGGTCGGTGAGGTCGTAGTCGGCGCGCCGGGGGGCGGCGACGTCGGCGCCGCGCTGGCGCAGCTTGGCCACCACCACCCGGCCCAGGAACCCGGAGCCCCCGGTGACGAGGACACGCCGGCCGGGCCAGGAGGAAGTCGCCATCGCCGCCATGTTACGGGCCGCCGCCCCGCTGGTCGGGGCGCCCTCCGCGCCGCTGTTCGAGCGAACTTGGACGCCTGGGTGCCCTTTGGTGCGCCGATACGTCCAACTTCGCGCGTTGCCGAGTCGGGCGTCGCGTTCCGGGCCGGCTCGAGCTGCCACGATGGAGCGCCGTGCGCGTCGCCTACACGCTCGAGCAGTGCTGGCACCGGGTACCGGGCGGCACGGCGTCGGCCGCGCTGGCGGTGGCGCGGCTGTTGGCGACACGCGACGACGTCGAGCTCGTGGGTGTGAGCGCCCACCATCGGCAGGATCCGCCGCCGCCGTGGACGCCGCCTATCGAGACGCGCGCCCTGCCGTTGCCCCGGACGCTCTTGTACGACGCGTGGCTACGCCTCGGGGCTCCACGGGTGGAGCGGGCCACGGGACCGGTCGACGTGATCCACGCCACCACGATCATCCCGCCGCCGCGCTCGGCGCCGCTGGTCGTCACGATCCACGACCTCGCCTTCCTCCACGAACCGGGCCACTTCACCGCCCGTGGGGAGCGGGTCTTCCGCCGCAGCCTCGACCGCGTCAAACAGGAGGCCGACCTGGTGCTGGCGTCGTCACAAGCGACGATCCGGGACTGTATCGAGGCCGGCATCCCAGCCGAGCGGCTCCGACACGCCCCTCTCGGTGTCATGCGCACCCCCGTGGACGCCGGCGCCGTGGCGACGATGCGGCGGCGCTACGGCCTCGAACGGCGCTATCTCCTGTACGTCGGCACCCTCGAGCCTCGCAAGAACCTGGCCCGTCTGGTGTCGGCCGTCGACCGCCTCGAGACCGACCACGTGCTCGCGGTCGCCGGACTCGACGGCTGGGGCGACGGGGCGCCGACCCCCGGGGATCGGGTCCGCCTGCTCGGATTCGTCTCCGACCGCGACCGTGACGCCCTCTACGCCGCCGCCGACGCGTTCGTCTATCCGAGCCTGCGCGAGGGCTTCGGC
>JBKOXV010000056.1:0-11139 GCA_046725105.1 bacterium
GTGCGGAGCAAGGTGGTCCGAGTGGCGGAGGTGTCGATCCCGTGATACCGCACGACGGTCGGCCGAGGTGCCAGCGCCTGACAAGCAGCCAAGAGCCGTCGAGAAGGAGCCCCGCGGTTCGCGATCGACATGGCCGATGGCACGGAGAGCCTGTGGTTCTACTGCCCGATGACGGGCACAGGGATCGCTGTCGCGGTCACCGCTGTCGTTCTCTTGGGGGTGTCGGTGGCCTGTTCGGAATCGGCTGGGAGCAGCGGCAGGTCGAGCGTTACATCCAGCGGCGCCGCGGCGCGCAATAAGGGTCTGCTGCGAACACGGTCCTGGACACGCGGCTCCCAAACTCCAGGAAATCCGGCGCTTCGGACTCGAGGCTGGGGTGATGGTCCGGTAGGGATCCGCGTTCGCGGCACAGGGGCCCGCGACTGTGACAGTTTTCGAAGCCGGCGGGAGTCGAGAAGCCCCTGTTGGAGAGCGAGCCGTTGTTCTCGACCCGGGTGACGAGGTAGGCCAGGGCTGGCCGGCCGACCTCTTCGGCGAGTGTGCTGTCGGCGAGATCGGCGCAAGCTCGCCAAGCTCACCGGCCTCAGCGCGAGACCGTGACCGAACGCCTGGGCCGCCGGACCTGACGGGCCCCACGCTGGCTGCGCTCGCGTCTCGTGCGCCGGCGACCCGGTCCTCGCCGAGGGGCTCGCGAGGTTCCACGCGCCGAGTCTCACCTTTGCCGCGGATGGGCCTCAGCGAGGAGTGCTCTGGGCTGCCTCCTGCGGGCGGTGGATGCCGCGGAAGACGCTCAGCCCCGAGAGTCCGGCCAGCTCGTCGGGGGAAAGCGGGGTAGCGATGAGCTCCGGGGCCGGGCCAAAGCGGTCGGCTGTGCGCTGGAGCTGCTCGAGGTCGATGTCGTATATGTGGGCGGCGTTCCCGGACGTCAGCTGACGTACCTCGTCTTCGGGAACCTCGGCCATCGTGCCGCGCAAGCTCTCCACGACATAGGGGACCGTCCCCTCGTGATGGGGAAAGTCGGCGCCCCAGAGGATTCGGTCGATCCCCACGTCGTGGCGACTGGCGACGTCGTCCGGTCCGACGAGCGTGCTCAGGAACACGTTGCGGTGGAAGTACTCGCTGGGCTTCATGGACAGCCTCTCGGCGGCCGACCGTCCGAAGAGCGAGAGCACCGGGTCGTGGAGCGACGTCTCCACCCAGGTGTCGAGCCGTTGGATCTCAGGCAGACTCCAGTTCGTGCCGCCCAGTTCGGTGAAGACGAACTTCAGCTGGGGGTGCCGTTCGAACACGCCGGACAGCACGAGCTGGAACAGCGACCGGTGTCCGAAGTACCCGGACTCGTACGTACCGCAGATCTGGGCGATCGCCTGGGATTCGGGGTGACCCTCCTCGGCGTTGCCCACAACGATTCCGTGACGGTGCAGGGGCATGTCGAGCTCGGCACACGTCGCCCACAGCGGCTCGAGGCTGGGATAGTAGAGGTTGATCAAGTTGAGGTGATGGTCCGGGGGCAGGAGCACACCCTTCAACCCCGCGTCCTTCGCCCAGCGCACTTCCGCCACGGCGGCGTCGACGTCGTCGAGGAACAGCTGCACGAGCCCGTACCGCCGACCGGGTGTGTCGTTGCAGAAGTCGACCAGCCAACGGTTGTGGGCCTGCAGCCCGGCCCAGCGTCGCTCGTACTCGTCGCGGCTACGGGGCGCAGCGGCCGCGAGCGTGGCCGTGGGGTAGAAGGGCTGGGCCGTGTTGGGGAAGATGACCTCGCCGACGATCCCGAATGACTCGAGCAGCTCCAACCGCTTGGTGCTCTCCCAGTTGATCGGGTCGACATACGACGCCACGCCCGCCTTGTAGTTCGAGTCGGGATCGATCTCCCACCAAGGGTCGGTGAAGGCAGTCAGCCAGGCATCGAACTCGTCATGCCAACGTCGCTCGAGGTACGGCCGGTAGTCGGCGGGATGTGCTCCAGCGTGACCGTCGGTCGATATCAGCGCGTAGGGCCGCCCCTGGAACTGACTCGTCGTCACCGGTCGACCTCCCCTGCTCGGCGGCCTCGCGGCGGATGCCGTACTGTGCCAACTATTCGTATGGTTATTCGAGCGTACAGCCCGTTCGGTACAAGGTCAACGTCGGTTGCTCGCGGCTCGGTTCGGTGAGCTCGCGGACGGCGATGTCGACGGGCACGGTTCCTCCTGAGGGGATCGGGCGTGATCATGCGCGCTGTCGCTCCATGATCAACCGGTTTGAGGGTTGGGAGAGCGTGTCGTACGTGTATGTGATTCGTTGCGCGGCATAGTCGACGCGTGGTTGACAGGTTGATGCGGTTAGGCGTCTCGGACGATTTCGTAGGTGAGGTAGGCGAGGCCGTCACCGACGGTCCGGGTGTCGAGAAGGCGCATGGGTTTCTTTTCGCTGGTCTCGCCGAAGAGGCGCTCGCCAGCCCCGAGCACGACCGGGTAGACCATCAGCCGCAGCTCGTCGACCAGGTCGTGCTCCATCAGCGTGCGCACGAGCTGAGCGCTGGCAGCGACGACGATTTCGCCGTCTAGCTCCTCCTTCAGCTTCGAGACCTCGTTCACCACGTCGCCCTTTAGAACCGTCGTGTTCCAGCCGGGATCGACGAGGGTCGAGGACACGACGTACTTGGGCAGGCTGTTCAACCGAGGAGCCCAATCGACATCTCGGGATGGCCACCGGGCGGCGAAGAACTCGTAGCTCCGCCGACCCAGCAGCAGAGCCTCGGTGCCCAACGCCGCGTCGAGCGTGACCTTGTTCCACTCTTCGCGGTCCTTGGCGCCGACCTGGACGAACCAGCCGCCGTGCCTGAAGCCCTCTTCACCGGTCGGGTCCTGGACGACTCCGTCGAGCGAGACATTTTCGCTGACCACGAGCTTTCCCATTTCGGTTCTCCTTACTTGTGCAGGGACCTCGCGTGTGGCGCAGGTCCGGGATAATCAGGATTGAACTGCGGGTGGGTGGTGAGAATCCGTGTGGTCGCGCTCATCTCACTCGTGCTCTGATCACCACATCTCCTCCAGCAGCTCGAGCACTACGTCCGGCGGTGCCGGGCGTGGGTTCGCCTTCGCCGTCGTGAGCTCCGCGATCCCCTGCGCCAGCTCGGGCAGGTCCTCCCTGGGCACCTCGTAGTCGCCCAGCCTCGAGAGACCGCCAACGCCGCGAGCTCGGCGACCCGTGCGACGGCGTCTCCGCCGTCGATTGCTTCGCCAAACCGCGTCAGCTGACCGGCGGCGGCGATCGAGTTGAAGCGCAGTGCCGCCGGTAGGCTGACTGCGTTCATTGTCCCGTGCGGGAGCCCGTAACGGCCGCCGAGCGCGATCAGTCCGTCCGCACCGCCGGCCGCCTCGCGCCCGGCTTTCACACCCGCGATCTCGGCATGCGCGCGCACACCGTAGAAGTGATCGTGCACAGGTAGCTGAAGGTGGCGCCGACGTTCGGTGCTGATCAGCAGCGGGCGCGAGATCGACAGCTCGTCCAGGACGCCGGGCAGCTCAGCCAGGGCCCAGCGGACGATCACGACAGCTCCTCGGACCGCGCCGCCGGCACCGGGTCCCTCCCTTTGGTCGTGACTTGGACGACCTCGGTGAGCTCACCCACTGTTGTCGTGGAGGTCGCGATCGGCAGCGAGAACTGGTCGACGTTCAGCTCGACCAACGGTACGCCGAGGATTTTCGTGTCCGGGGCCCGGACCGCGTTGAACGAGACGGCGACGCGGCCCGCCATGTCGATCACGGACTCCAGATGCCGCTCCACCACCCGCTCGTCGAGCGCGTCGACCTCCGCCGCCTCGGCGGATCCGCCCATGGCGACGACGTCTTGGGCGACAACTTCGTCGGGCGCCAGTGAGTGTCCAGCGAGGAAGAGGCTGGCTCCCTTTGACGCAAAGGCGTGTGCGCCAGCGCCGCCGATCGCGCCTCCGGGTCCGTAGATCACGGAGACCGTGTTCCTCCGCATCATCGATCTGGTTCCTCTCGTCAGAGCTGTCGATGATGTAGACACCGCGACGTCGGGAAACGGGGCGCCCACCAACCGCCCAGTTCGCGCCTCGGCCGGTGTCCATATCGGATGAAAGTGCGACACGTGCAGGAAGAGGGTGACGCGAGGGTGGTGACCGCCGACTTGATCTCGAGGGCGCGGGCCGGGGACAGCGACGCCTTCGGAGAGCTGGTCGAGCCGTACCGCCGAGAGCTCCAGGTGTACTGCTACCGGATGCTCGGATCCTTCCAGGATGCTGAGGACGCCCTCCAGGACACGCTGCTGTCCGCCTGGCAAGGCCTCGCCGGCTTCGAGGGACGCTCCTCTCTCCGCACCTGGCTCTACCGGATCGCCACCAATCGCTGCCTCAACGCGCGTCGCGCCGCCAGCCGGCGCCCGGCCAAGGAGTGGGATGTGCCCGAGGTTGAACCGCCCGAGCCGACCCGGCTCGGCGAAGTCGTGTGGCTCGAACCATTTCCCGACGGTCCCCTCGAGGGTGCGCTCGACGTGCCGCTCGGTCCGGAGGCCCGCTACGAGCAGGCCGAAGCCATCTCCCTGGCCTTCGTGACCGCCCTTCAGGTCCTGCCGCCTCGCCAGCTCGCCGTGCTTGTCTTGCGGGACGTCCTGGGATTTCACGCGAGCGAGGTGGCCGACATGCTGGACTCGACCGTCGAATCGGTCAACAGCGCCCTCAAACGGGCGCGCGCCAGCGTGCAGCGCCGATGGCCGCCGGCCGGCCACCGCGAACCGCCTCCCGCCCTCAGCTCTCCCTCCGAGGATGCGATCGTGGCGAAGTTTGTACGCGCATGGGAGTCGGCCGACCTCGAGGCGCTGGTGGCCCTTCTGACGGACGACGTCGTCGTCTCGATGCCACCGATGCCCTTCGAATACGAGGGCCGAGACGTCGTCGCCCGCTTCTGCGCCAGCCTGTTCCGCGCCGGCCGGAGGTTCGACCTCGTGCGGACGCGAGCCAACGGTCAGCCAGCGTTCGGAGCCTACTTGCGGGCCCCCAACGGCATCAGCCATGGGATAGGCCTCTACGTCCTCACCCTCACCGGCGACCGAATCTGCGCCATGACCCGCTTCGACAACAGCGTGCTCCCATCGTTCGGGCTACCGCGATCGCTCCCGAGCCGATAGCCAGCTTCCGGCAATCGGTGTGGCGAGGAGCCCTTGTCCGCGGGCCGGACATCCGTAGCTCTGTGCCGGGCCAGGCGCTCCGGGAGGTCGGCGCATCCGAAGGTCTGTATTTCGCTGCCGCGCACATCCACCGTTCGCACCACTTGTTCTCTGCCGGTTGGTCGGTGCGGCCGGTGCGATCGAGTGCGTCGAGCCCGGCCAAGTCCTCCTCGGAGAGCGAGAAGTCAAAGGTCTCGGTCTTCTCTGCGAGCCGTTCGCGGTATGTCGATCCTTAGTCCCCCGCGAAATCTCCCCGTATCGTTGAGTCCGCTCGGCCCGCAGTCGCGTCGACGAGGTGCCGTTCGATGCCGGGAGAAGGCCGACGCCGAGCCATTCCTACGCGCCTCAGCCCGTCGGCGAGCGCCCGGCCACCGAGGAGCGAACCAGTGAACGCCTTGGCGAAGATCGAGGTCGCCGCGTGGTTGTGCATGCTCTCTCCCGTGACGTCTCGAACGAAGGACTCCGATGCCGCTTCCGACCCGGCCATGCTGCTGGACGTCACGGGACCCGAATCTTCATCGTCCCCCAGATTCGGGCGTCGGCTGGCCCGATCCACCTGACGGCGCCGCGGCGCGGTCCGTCCCGCATACAGCCCTACCCGCCGGTCGTTCGTGCTGCGCCGGTCAGGATCTCCATCACCCTGTTGCGTGCCGGGTCGAGGGCGTCGTCGTAGTTGGCGAGGATGACGACCACATAGCCGAGGTCGGGGTAGATGTCGACCGAGGCTCCGACGCCGGGCGCACCGCCACCATGGCCGACGACACGGACGCCGTTGAATGTGCCGTCGGTGAAGCCATAGGCGACGCGAGCGTTCCCGGTGGACATGTCGACTTTGCCGGCGAGGACGGTTGCGGTGAGACCGGGGTTGAGCAGCTCGTAGTCGAGGAGCGCCTGGCTGAACCGCTGGAGATCGCCGAGGGTCGAGTACGTCGCCACAGGCGCGCCATCTACTCCACGAACAAGGGATTCCGCCGATGCGACGGTGCACGTCGGTAGCCAAACCGTCCGCCGGCTCGCGCCCAACGACGACGGGCAGCCAGTGTCATCCGGGCACCGGCAGCGTGAACACTGAGCAGCCGATCGGTGGACGCCCGGAGGACGCGTTCAGCGGTGCATCTTTCGCAAGTGCGCGGCCACGACGCGGGTGATGTGTTCAGGGTCGTTGCCGAGCTGTCGGGGCAGGTTGCCGTTCAGCCAGAGAGTGGCGAGGCCGTGCACGAGGGACCACGCGGCGACTCCGGCGGCGAGCTGCTTGGCATCGGCGCGCGTCGTTCCGTAGAGGCTCAGCGCGGCAGCCGCCTTCGCTGTGCGGAGGTCGGGGTCGTCGAGGTGGTGGAGGTCGGGGCGGTACATGACCTCGAAGTGGGCCCGGTGGGTCACGGCGAAGCGGACGTAGGCCACGCCGAGTTCGAGGAAGCTGCCGGTTGCGCGTTGTGCTTCGTCGAGCGCCTCGGCAAGGCGCCGGTACCCGTCGGTGGCAACGGCGGTGAGCAGTCCCGCCTTGTCGCCGAAGTGGTAGGTGGCGGCGGCGTGTGTGACCCCGGCTCGGCGCGCCACCTGCCGGACGCTCATCGCCGCCGGACCGACCTCGTCGATGGTCTCGATGGCCGCCCGTACCAGGGCCGGCCGTAGGTCTCCGTGATGGTAGGAGCGACGCGCCGCCGTGGTCATGGCGCGCATCGTAGCCAGATCTATCCGGTGGAAAGATCCTCGGACCTTCGATAAACTTTCCAATGGAAAGACTAACTTCCCAGGAGGTGTCCATGCCCGCTTTGCCTTGGGTCGAACGACAACCAATCGATCGCGACCGTCAGTACGTGGCGATGGCCTCACGGCTTCCGCTGCGGGCGTACCACTCGATCCCGGGATTCCTCCGGGACACGCTGCAGATCCGCCGTCAGCTGGCCGACGCCGAAGGTCTCGTCGGCTACTGCCTCAACGCCCAGCTCACCCGCAAGACGTTCTGGACCTTCTCCGTGTGGGTCGACCGCCCCAGCCTGCAGGCCTTCGCCGCCACCAACCCCCATCGTCGGATCATTAAACGGCTCCAACCGCGTATGGGCACCACCCGCTTCGAGTTCTTCACTGTCGCTGGCTCCCATCTGCCGATGACGTGGGATCAGATGATGGACCCAGTGCGCTGAGAGACACGCCGCGGACGTCTCGGCAAGCGTGGCCGACCGCAACGGCACGTCACGGCCCCTGTCGACGTCGCTGTACGCCATCAGGGGAGGGTCTGCATCGACATGTGCCGGCGGGAGCGCCGACACCGGTCGGTCACCAGCACGGGCGACGCGCCCGACGTTCCCGTCGAGGAGACGGTACCGGCGGAACGAGACGGGGTGTACCGCGGATATCCCCAGCGAACGACCCACGGAAACGGCAGCAGATTCGGGACTCCGCGCCCACCTGCCCGCCGCGCTGGGCTGGAGCGGAAGGTCGCGGGGGCGCGGGTCGGCTTGTGCGCCTGGACGAAATGGGTCCACGGCCAGAGATCGCCGGTGCGGATCTGCTCGAAGCCAGCGTCGTGAACCATGGGAGCGAGCAGGTCGAAGCGGTTCTCGGCCATGGCGCCATGGCCGCTCAGTGCGCGGACGAGGCGGCGACCGATTCGGGTCGACGGCGGCCGGAATTCGGCGACGAGGAGGGAGCCGCCGGGGCGGAGAACTCGGAACATCTCGCTGATCGCTTTGGGACGCTGGGTCTCGGGAAGGTGGTGGATCATGAGGCTGCTCACCACGACGTCGTAGGAGCCGTCCGCAGCGTCGAGGGCCTGGGCTATCCCGTCCGAGTACGTGCAGTTGGCGAGGCGCGTGCCTCGCCGGGCCTGCGTGATCGCCTCGGCGGAGGGATCCACGCCGTGGGCGTTGCCATCCGGGACGACGGCGGCGGCCATCGCTCGGGTGAAGTAGCCGGTGCCGCAGCCGACGTCGAGAACCCGGTCCCCCGGGCGGGCGCCGCTCTCTGCGACCAGTCTGGTGACGACGCGACGTCGACGTCCGCCGAAGAACACCAGTGCGAGCAGGTCGTAGGTGCGGCCGCGTCCGTGGAGCATGGCGGGCGTGAGGGCGTCCGCATCGGCGGGCGGAGGGGATGCGGGCTCGGTCGCGATCTCGTTGTCGGTGCGCGGTCGGCCCGGGTGGTGGCCAGCATCGTGGTGGTGTTGGTGGCGCATCGGTGTCTCCGGCGGATGATGCGTCAGTCGCCTGCCGGGCCGACGATGCCGCTGAGGTGGAGGATCACCACGGTGGCGACGAGGGCAAAGACGACGGCGACAATGATGACGGAGGTCCAGTTGATGGAGGTTGCGGATTCTTGATCGTCGTCTCGTTCGGGGTGGACGGGCAGTTCCATGGCGCGTCTCCGGTCGTTGGGTGGTCTTTCAGGCGTCGCGTGTGGCGGCGACACGGATGCCGGTCAGGGCGATGGAGGCCGAGTAGGCGATGAGGACGGCGGTGCCGGCGAGGGGGGAGAGGAGGCCGTCCGTGGGGGTGCGGACGATGGCTTGGCCGGCGGCGGCGGGAAGCCACCGTCCGAGCTCGGAGACCAGGTTGACCAGGGTGTGTTCGATGACGGCGAGCCAGGCGAGGGCGCCGGCGATGGCGAGTACCTGGTTGCGGATCAGCACACCGAGCGCGACGCCGAGGATGGCGAACAAGGTGGTGTAGACGAGGGTGCCGGCCAGGGTGGCCCACACCTCGACGTCGCCGAACGGGAACGTTGCCCCTTCGACTGGGTAGAGGATGGCGGCGATGCCGAGACAGGCAGCTGAGGTGACAACCCCGGCGGCCAGGCCCACGCCGGCGCCGACGATCAACTTGGCGGTCACGACGTCGTGGCGGCGCGGGGTGGTGAGGAACGTATCGGCCGCCGTGCCGTGGCGGTACTCGCCGGCCGAGATGATGATGCCTACGACGAGCACGAGGATGGCGCCGGTGCCGGTCACGGACAGGACCCGCCGGATGCCGTCGGTGGACTCCAGATCGGCGGCGCCGTCGGCTGCCAGGACGGCGCCGGCGACGGCGGCGAAGGAGATGGCGACGGCGGCGGGGATGCTGCCATAGAGCAGGCGGATGGTGCGCAGCTTGAGCCACTCGGCGGCGACGAGATCCGTCATTGTCCATTGCCTCCGATCACCTTGAGGAACATGGCTTCGAGGCTGTCGCCGGCGCTCACCTTGGCAAGCTCGGTCACGGTGACGCCCGCCCGGACGGCGATGCCGCCGATCTCGGCGGTGTCACGGCCGGTGACAGCGATGGCGCCGTCGGCCAGCAATTCGTGGTCTGCCCCGGCGGCGCGCAGCGCACGCAACATGGGATTGACACGGTCAACCCTGACGGTCACGCGGCTGGCCGTCAGGTCGGCGACATCGGTTTCGGCGACGAGCCGGCCGGCCCGGATGATGACGACTCGGTCGACAACCTGTCCGATCTCGGCCAGCACGTGGCTCGCCACCAGCATCGTGCGGCCCTCGTCGGCCCAGATGCGCAGGATGCGCCGCACCCAGCTCACCCCCTCGGGGTCCAGGCCGTTGGACGGCTCGTCCAGCACCACCACCTCGGGGTCCCCGAGCATCGCCGTTGCGAGGCTGAGGCGTTGACGCATGCCCAGCGAATAGCCGCCGACACGGCGATCAGCGGCCGTGCTGAGCCCGACCACCTCCAGCAGCGGATCGATTCGGGCGGGGTCGAGGCGCCCCGCCCGGGCGATGACGCGCAGATGGTTCCGGCCGCTGCGACCGGGATGAAAGCCGGCGGACTCCAGGACCGCCCCCACCCGCCGGCGCGGGGAGGGCAACTCCCGGTAGCGACGGCCGCAGATCAAGGCCTCACCCGACGAGGGCTCGGCCAGACCGAGCAGACACCGGAAGGTAGTGGTCTTGCCGGCACCGTTCGGTCCCAGGAAGCCGGTCACCTTTCCCGCCGGAGCGGTGAAGCTCAACTCGTCGACCGCCCGCTGATCCCCGTAGGTCTTCGTCAAGGCGCGAACCTCAATCATGGCTCCTCCCGCCGACGTGAGCTCTGCGGTCTGTGCCATCCATGCCAGCCAGTCGACTCCGAGCAGCGCCCCGTCGGAAACACCCTCAGAGGGGAACTTCGCTGTCCACTGGGCGTGGACGCGAATCATCCGGCGGGGGGACGTCTCGGCGGTGGCCGCGTCGTACCCTCACCTTCGTGTCGTCGACGACCACGACGCACCGGCAGCGGGGCCTCCGGCTCTCGACGGCAGCGCTCGACGTCGCCCTCGCCGCAGCCGTGCTCGCCAGCACGTTGGCGCTGCTCTCCCACGGCGGGATCCGCCCCGAATCGGTCCCTGACGCCTCCAGCGCTGGGTTGGCGGACCTCGACCTCATCGGTGTCGTGCTCGCGGTGGCCTCGACGATGCCGCTCGTCGCCTGGCGGCGCTTTCCGGAGGGCGTGTTCGTCGTGACGGCGACGGCAGGAGTCCTGCTCGCGGGCCTCGGTTACCCGTTCGACGTGGCCTTAGGCCCCGCTGTCGCGCTCTACCTGCTCGCTGCCCACCGCCCACCCGCCACTCGGTGGACCCGACACACCACCGTAACGGTGGTGAGCCTGTTCCTCGCCTACCTTGTCGCGGCGGCCGCCGCGCAGCGAGAGTTCCCGGGAAGCGAGCTGCTCCATAGCGGGCTGGTCTGGGCGGTCGCCTGGTTCGCCGGCGAGCGAACGCGGCTACGCCACGCGCGCATCGCCGAGCTGCGCGAGCGCGCCCTGCGCACCGAGCGGGACGCCGAGCGCGAACGGCTGCTGGCTGCCGCCCAAGAACGCGCCCGGATCGCGCGCGACCTCCACGACTCCGCCGGTCACGCCATCAGCGTCATCGCCGTCCGGGCCGGCGCCGCCCGGCTCCGACACCACGACGATCCCGACCGCTCCCTGCTCGCCCTCGAGGCGATCGAGGAACTCGCCCGCCAAACCGCCAGCGAGATCGACCAGATCGTCGGCAGAC